>NZ_JAYMYJ010000137.1:0-50433 GCF_035668035.1 Candidatus Thiothrix phosphatis
CGCCTGAAGCATTCGACGCCACCCTACAACGCCTGCGGTTGGAGATCGCCGGTTTCGGGCTGCGAAGCGCCAGCACCTTGCCAGATTTGGATAGCGCTTGCGGCCAGTACCACACTTTCCGCGATTTCATCGAATGTGGTGAAACCCAAGCGAAGATTGGTTTGCCAAACCTGCCAAAGCAGGCAGAAACCTATAACGCTTTGGCTGATTTGGCGCAGCATGTCATCGACCCGGTAATGGATTATTTCGGTGGTATAGAGTTGACTTACGGTTTCTGTTCCCTGGAACTCGCCAAACACATCCCGGGCAGGATTGACCCCAAACGCGAGCAGCATGCTTCCCACGAACTTAACACGCGCGGCAACCTGATCTGCGAACGCAAAGGCGCTGCCTGCGATTTCATCGTGCCGGACGAAAACATGTTGGAAGTGGCACAGTGGATTGTGCAGAACACCCCATTCGACCGCCTGTATTTCTACGGCAATGACAAGCCGCTGCATGTCAGTTACAGCGGAGAACACAGCCGAGTGATTGTATTGATGCTACCGGGGAAAAGTGGACGCCTAGTCCCTAAAGTTGTACCGCCAGAAAAATTTTTGGCCTCACCCGAAAATTAACCCGACTATCCAAGAGGGTAGCCATCGCAAGCGGGTCAATCCCCCTGCGATGGCATGCGCATATCTCCACTCAACCCAGCAGTTCTTTCAGAAATTGCGGCAACGCAGCGCTGCCCTTATGGATTTCGGCATTGTAATACTTAGTCGGCAATGTTAATTTTTTCGCAGCAGATTCGCGGGCAAAACGGATCTCGCCGCTTTTGGCGGCAATCGTGCAGCTCCACCAGCCAGTCGGGTAGCACACCTGCTGGAATTGATGCAGCTTGATGTCGCTGAAACCGGCCTTGCGCATGGTGTCGTGCATCGGCTTGATGATTTTCTCGGCGTGAACCAGCGGCGATTCGCTTTGCTGCACCAGCAGGCCGTTTTCACCCAACGCCTTCCAGCAGCCACGGAAAAATTCCTCGCTGTACAATACCGCCCCCGGCCCGACTGGATCGGTGCTGTCGACAATCAGGATGTCGAGGGAGCCCGGTTCGGCATTGCCAATCCAGGCGATCCCGTCTTCAAACGCCAACGTCGCGCGCGGGTCATGGTTGGATTCACACAGTTCAGGGAAGAACATTTCGCTCACGCGGGTGACGCGTTCGTCAATGTCGATCTGAATGGCGGATTCGACTTCCGGGTGTTTCAGCACTTCGCGCAAGGTGCCGCAATCGCCGCCGCCAATGATGCACACGCGCTTAGGAGCTGGGTGGCTGAACAGCACCGGATGCGCCATCATTTCGTGGTAGACGAAGTTGTCGCGGGTAGTGACCATGGTGCAACCATCCAGCGTCATCAACTTGCCAAACGTGGTGGTGTCGTAGATTTCCAGCTTCTGGAACGGGGTTTGTTCCTCGTGGATTTTGCCAGCGTCAGTCAGCTCCAGTCCGAAAATCGTTCCGGAATCAGAGAGTTCAGTAAACCAGGCAGGTTTGGAAGTCATGGCAGCGCCCTTATTGATCACACAAAGGCGCTATCATGCCACAAGCATTCTGTTGGGAGAATGTCCGTTTAATGAATCACGGGGGCTGCACTGCCGGAAACGCTCAGGCCTTCTGCCCAGAAAAAACTGTTGCCTTCTTCAGGGCGGTTGAGCAGCACCATCAACACCACCCACTTGAGGCGGTCGAGGTTGAAATCACTGTCCTGCAATTCCAAAACACGATCCAGGATCTGTTCGCGGGCTTCCGGGCTGATCACGCCCGCCTGCTCCAGGAACACCAAGTAGCCTTGTGATTCCGTATCCAGCCAGCGTTGCTCTTCTGGCGCAAACAGGCGCATACAAGATGCGCTATAAGTCACTTCCACCCGTGCGGCCTCGTCGCCCAGGCTTTCCAGCCAGTCAAAGGCGCGGTTGATTTCACTGTTCAGGAAACCGGCTTCCTGCAGGTAGCCATGCATGGACGCGCGGTCTTCCGGTAAGTTGTCGCCCATTTCAGGGTAGTTGTCGAACAGGTAGAAGAGGACGTCAAGGGTATTTTCTTTCATCAGTTTCCATTTCCTGAACCCAGCCGCATGTAGTGCCCACCACCGCATGCCGCCACCAGGCCGTGAAGTTCCAGCATAAGCAGAATGGATGAAACTTCCTCTGCGGTCAAGCCTGTATTCAGGATAATCCGGTCTATCGGTAGCGGTTCGTAGCCCAGCGCATCAAGCACTTGCGCGTATTCCGGATCAAAGGTATCAATGGGTTGCAGTGCTTCTGCACCCGATAAGGGCAGCTTCCCCTGTGCGGGTGATGCGGCCTTATCTTGTTGCAGCCATACGTTCAGTTGCGGGGCGATTTCCTCCAAAATGTCGTTGGCGGTTTCCACCAGCTTGGCACCCTGCCGGATCAAGTGATGGCAACCACGCGCCAGCGGATTGTGGATGGAACCGGGAATGGCGAACACCTCGCGCCCCTGCTCCATGGCGTGGCGCGCCGTCACCAAGGTGCCGCTTTGCAAGGCGGCCTCCACCACCAGCACGCCGAAACTCATGCCGCTGATGATGCGGTTGCGGCGCGGGAAATGTTGCGGGTGGGCGGGTGTGCCGATGGGGAATTCAGACACAATGCAGCCTTGTGCGGCGATGCGCTCCGCCAGCTTGCGGTTGCGCAGGGGATAGATGATGTCCAGGCCATTGCCGACGACGGAAAGGGTATGGCCACCCGCGTCCAGCGCCGCTTCCTGGCTGTAGGCGTCGATGCCAACCGCCAGCCCGCTGGTGACAGTCAGGCCGTTGGAAGCCAAATGGGCGGCGAAAGCGCGCGCGTTTTCCTTGCCGCCCTGGGTTGGGTTGCGGCTGCCGACCATGCCGATTTGCGGATCGTTGAGCAGCGCCGGGTCGCCGAGGGCGAACAGCAACGGCGGGGCGGTGCGGATGCGCTTGAGCAAGGCGGGATAACGATCATCTTCCAGCGTCAGGATGTGATGCTGGCTGGAAGCTTCCAGCCAACGCCAGTCCGGTTCGGCGGCATCCGCAGGCAGGGAGCGGTAGGCCGCGATGCCCTCACACTTCAGCCCCGCTTCCAGCAAGGCATTGTCAGAAACCTCCAACGCCGCTGCGGCGCCGCCGAAATGTTCCACGATACGGCGCAGGCTGCCGGGGCCAAGCCCTTTTGCCCGCCAGAAATGCAGGCGGGCGCGCAGTTCACGATCAGATAAGCTATTTGCCATGGGAGATAAAAGGGTAATCAGGGGTTGCCAATTTTATCCCCATTCTTCACTTCGCGGGTAGCATCCATGATCAGGCCATAACTGACCCGGTCGGTCACCTTGTACACCACCAGATTGGCGACCTTTTCCGGCGGCAACTGGCTGCACACCGCGCCGGATTTGCTTTTGCAGGACTCCACCGTATCCACGACATATTTGCCCTGCGTGTAAATGCCGAGGGTATGGCCGACCTCGACGCGGTCACGCCGACCTTTGTCGATGGCGGCGATCATGTAATTGCCGCTGAGGTCTTCCGCATCGAACAGGGAAATGATGTCGCCGCGCACCTTGAAGTCTGGCGCATGGAAAACGCTTCCGTTCAGGCTGGCGGCTTCGTCCACCGGCAACAGCAAACGGTCGCCCTTGCGGATTTCCCGTTTGGCGTCCAGCACCGTGGCGGTGGCGGGGTCACCGCTGCGTTCCACCCGGCTGTAGCCGCCGTAGGTGACTTCATACCCCAACAACTGGCCGGTGCGGGCGTCATGCAACGGCTTGTTGGGGTGGAATATGGCGCAACGGCTTCCGGGCTGAGTGTTGCGCAGGTTTTTCACATAAATGGTTTCGCCTTCGGCGATCAACTCATGATCATCCCGCGACGCCAGGATATAGGGGGCGTTCTTGATGGTCGCCTCATCCAGCACCCGTGGCCACACCATGAAGGTGGTCAGGGCGGCGATCGGCTCTCCCTCCCCATGCCGGTCGACACGGATGCGCGGCCCCAATTTGTCGCCCGCGCCTTTCACATAATCCAGGGTCAGGACATCGCCAGGGTAAATCTGGTGGGGGTTGGGGATGGCTTGGTTCCTGTCCCAGATTTCTGGCCAGAACCAAGGCGTATTCAGGAACTTGCGGGCGATGCCCCACAGCGTATCGCCTTTTTTCACCACATAGGTTTGCGGGGCTGTCGGATTTACGACAATTCCTCTATAATCAATCACATCTCTTGACTGTCCAAAGGGCTGCCCATAGTAATTGTCGTAACGGTCAGGGGCGTATGGGGTCTTTGTCGGCGAGGTGCTGCAAGCATTCAAAACGATGGCGGGCACGATGCCGAGGCAGAGGGTTTTAATGAAAAAGGTTGCAGAATGCCGCATGATGGTATCCTTGTGATTCTTATGTATTGGATGTCCGGGGTATCATAAGCGATAGCCTGAAAAGCATTCAGAACTTTTAGATTTTCGGTATTTACTAATGTCATTGCTTGAGATTTTACACCATCCAGACCCACGTTTACGCAAGAAAGCGGCTCCGGTAGGGGAGGTCAACGCCAGCATCCGCCGGATTGTGGACGACATGTTCGAAACCATGTACGCCAACCAGGGCATCGGCTTGGCGGCCACCCAGGTCAATGTCCACCAGCGCATCATCACCATCGATGTTACCGAAAGCAAAACTGAGCCGCTCTGCCTGATCAACCCGGAGATCCTCAGCAAGGACGGCAGCAACGAACATGAGGAAGGCTGCCTGTCCGTGCCCGATTTCTACGAAAAGGTCACCCGCGCCGAACGCATCCGGGTGCGCGCCCTTGACCGCGACGGCCAGCTTTTCGAACGCGACGCCGACGGCATGCTGGCGATTTGCATCCAGCACGAAATGGATCACCTGGAAGGCAAGCTGTTCGTTGATTACCTCTCCAGCCTCAAACAGCAACGCGCGCGCAAAGTCGTGCAAAAATGGGAAAAGGAACAGGCCAAGAAGGCCGCCCGCTGGGCCGCTCAGGCGGCGACGGCATGAGCCCTACGCCAGAGGCCACCACGTTGAAAATTGTTTACGCCGGTACACCGGAGTTTGCCGTACCCGCCCTGCAAGCACTGCTGGCTTCCCGCCATCAGGTGACGGCAGTGTATTGCCAGCCTGACCGACCGGCAGGACGCGGACGCAAACTGGCCTTTGGCCCAGTCAAGCAAACGGCGGTGGAAGCAGGCATTCCGGTGGAACAGCCGCTGTCGCTGAAATCCGTTACGGAGCAGGACAAACTGCGCGCCTACGCCCCCGATGTCATGGTGGTGGCGGCTTACGGGCTGATCCTGCCGCAGGCGGTGCTCGACATCCCACGTTACGGTTGCCTCAATATCCACGGTTCGCTATTGCCGCGCTGGCGTGGCGCCGCCCCCATCCAACGCGCCATCCAGACGGGTGATGCCGAAACTGGCGTCACCATCATGCAGATGGCGGCAGGGCTGGACACCGGCGACATGCTGTACAAAACCGTTTGCCCTATTACGCCTCAGGATGGCGGGCAAAGCATCCACGACAAACTGGCGACTATGGGCGCAGAGGCGCTGTTGCATACGCTGGGCTTGCTGTGCGCGAACCAATTGCAGCCGCAGCCGCAAGACGACGCCCAGGCCAATTACGCCCATAAGTTGAACAAGGCGGAAGCCGCCATCGACTGGACGCAACCGGCGACGGTGATTGACCGCACTATCCGCGCCTTCGACGCCTGGCCAACCGCGTATACCCTGTATCAAGGGCAACCACTGCGCCTATTTTCCTCCTGCGCCCTGCCGGGCGACGGCCAGCCGGGAACCGTGCTCGCCGAAAGCAAGGACGGCATCGACATTGCCGCTGGGGAAGGCGTCGTGCGCATCCTCAGCCTGCAACTGCCCGGCGGCAAACGCCTGGGCGCAGGACAGTTCCTCAATGGCCGTTCCCTGCTGGGAGTGCGGTTTTGAGCGTCCGTTCTGTCGCTGCCCGCTGCCTCCTGCTGGTCATTTATGAAGGCGAATCCCTGACTGACGTGTTGCAGGGTCAAGCTGTCGCCAGCCTCAATGCGCAAGACCAAGCGTTGCTGCGTGACCTGTGTTTCGGCGCGCTGCGTTGGCACGAACGGCTCAACGCCATCCTTGCCCTCCTGCTCGCCAAACCGTTGAAGAAAGCCGACAAGGATGTGGAATGCCTGTTGCGCGTCGGCCTTTACCAATTGCTATACCAGCGCACGCCTGATCACGCCGCCGTCAACGAAACCGTCAAGGCTGCCAGCAAACTGAAAAAATCCTGGGCAGGTGGATTGGTCAACGGCGTATTGCGCGCTTTCCTCCGCCAGCAGGCCGACCTGCTTGCACAGGCGGATGCGGAACCCACCGCCCGTTACGCGTTCCCGGCATGGCTATTGACGCGCATCCGGCAGGCGTGGCCGCAGGATTGGGAAGCCATCCTCACCGCCAGCAATGCCCATCCGCCTATGACCCTGCGGGTCAACCAGCGCCAGCAAAGCACGCAAGCTTACCAACATGCCCTGCAAGCGGCTGGCATCCCGGCAGGCACCGTGCCGGAGGTGGCCAGCGCCCTGGACTTGTCCAACCCGGTCAGCGTCGAACAGCTACCGGGTTTCAGCGCTGGTGCCGTATCGGTGCAGGACGCCGCCGCCCAACTGGCGGCAGGCTTGCTGGACTGCCAGCCGGGCATGCGGGTGCTGGACGCTTGCGCCGCCCCCGGCGGCAAAACCGGCCATTTGCTGGAAATGACCGGCGACCTGGAACTGACCGCCATCGACAACAGCGCCGCACGCCTGCGCCGGGTGACGGAAAACCTTTCCCGCCTACAGGTGCAAGGCCGGGTCATGGCGGCTGACGCTGGTGACCCGCCAGCATGGTGGGATGGGAACGGGTTTGACCGCATCCTGCTTGACGCCCCCTGTTCGGCCACCGGCGTCATCCGGCGGCATCCTGACATCAAGGTATTGCGGCGGGACAGCGACATCGCCGCCCTGCAACAGGAGCAGCAGCGGTTATTGCATAATTTATGGACAACTTTACGCCCGGGCGGCAAACTGCTGTACGCAACCTGCTCGATCTTGCCGGAAGAGAACCTCCGCCAGATGGAAGCATTCATGGACGCACAACACGATGCGGTGCCGCTGCCGATCCAGGGAGGATGGGGGCGCGCACTGGCCATAGGACGGCAAATCCTGCCCGGTGAACAGGGGATGGATGGGTTTTATTACGCACTACTGCACAAAGTGGCGCAGGACTAGACAACGTGACAACAGCAACAATTTCCCGTTTTTATCGCTTATTGGCCGGGCTGGCGCTCATTTGCCTGCTGGGGCTGGCGCTGGCGGCGGACAGCAGCATCCGCTTCCGTGAGTTTTCCATCCGCAACATCAACCAGCCACGGGTGTTGGTGAACAACCTCCAACTGGAATACCAACTGACCGATTACCTGCGCGAAGGCTTGGTTAACGGCATGACCCTGGAAAATGAAATCCTGTTCACCCTGGAATGGCACCATACCTGGTGGTGGAACTCCCAGAAGCATCTGGCCACCGTCCGCACGGAACTGAAATACCATCCCCTGAGCAAGCAATATCAGGTCGTGCAACTGGACAGCGGGGAAACCTGGAACTTCCCCAACCTGCCCGCCGCGCTGGAGCAGCTGGGGAGGCTGGAGGATTACCGTTTGCCGAACTTGCCCGCCAATGCCTACCATAGCGACGCGTCGATTTTCGTGACGGCGAAACTGAGCCCCAAATCCCTGAAACTGCCCTTGAAGCTACAGGAATTGTTCACCGACCGCTATTCACTGCAAAGTGACGGGGTGTTGTGGCCGATACCGTGAAAAAGCGTTTCTGGCAATGGCTGCCGGTGGCAGTGGTGTTTTTCCTGCTGCTGGTGTCGCTGTCGCTCCTGAACCTGACGACCCTCAGC
Organism: Candidatus Thiothrix phosphatis; assembly: GCF_035668035.1. Lineage (NCBI taxonomy): Bacteria > Pseudomonadati > Pseudomonadota > Gammaproteobacteria > Thiotrichales > Thiotrichaceae > Thiothrix > Candidatus Thiothrix phosphatis. Next base: position 7,948 of record NZ_JAYMYJ010000137.1, read on the forward strand.
CCGGAAAAAGCCCAGCGCTACGGTGACTGGCCGCTGTACCTGACCTCCCTGCTGCTGGCGTTGCTGAGTGGCATTATCCTGGTCAACCTGACGCGGGTCTTCAACCAATGGCGCACCCGCCAGGCAGGCTCGCGCTTCACCCTGCGGCTGATGACGGGGTTTTTGATCCTCACCTTGTTGCCCGTCCTGTTCGTGTCACTGTTTTCCATCAACCTCATTGGCACCCGCATCGACCGCTGGTTCGCGGTGGAAATCGGGCAGGCGCTGGATGACGCCCTGCACCTCAGCCAGTTGGCGTTGGCCACCCGCAAGCAGGAGCACTTGGCGGATTTGGAGCAGCTCAAGCGCAATATCCAGGGGCTGGACACCTACGGCATCGCCGAGCAGATGGAACAGTTCCTGTCCTTGGGTGCCAGCGAGGTGCTGCTGATCGACAATTCCCAGCGGCTGGTGGCGCAGGCGATGGAGGACACCACCACCCTGATCCCGCACCTGCCTGACCGCAGCGTGTTCCGCACCCTGCAAACCCGCACCTATTTCTACAAGCTGGAGCCGGAAGGGGCGGACAAATTGTCCTCCCGTGTCGCCCTCAGCACCCGTTATGGCGAACAGAACCAGTACAGCGGCGTCCTGACCGCGCTGTTCCCTGTCCCCGAGCTGGAGAAAAGCCTGACGGACAGCGTGGAAAACGCCCAGCGCGAATACGGCAACCTGGTCTACCAACGGGATGCCATCAAGGATGCGTTCCGCCTCACGATCTTGGTGATCATGGTATTGACCACGTTGTTCTCACTCTGGGCGGCGTTCGTCTTTTCACGCCGCCTGACCCGCCCGGTGCGCACGCTGGTGGAAGGCACGCTGGCGGTGGCCGCCGGGGATCTGGACAAGAAAATCCCGGTTTCCGAACGTGACGATTTCAGCCTGCTGGCGCGCTCCTTCAACACCATGACCAAACGCCTGTCTGACGCCCGCCAGGAACGCGAACAGGCGCGCCGCCAGTTGCAGCAGGAACACGATTACCTGCATGTGGTGCTGGAGCACTTGTCTTCCGGCGTCATCACCCTGGATGAAAGTGGCGTTGTCCGCCGGATCAATTCCGCCGCTGGCAATATCCTGCGCCAGCCAGTGCAGGAGCACGTCGGCAAAACCTTGCCGGAGTTGAGTGCCGCCTTGCCGAAATTGCAGGCGTTCCTGAACACGGCGCAGGCCCATTTGCAGGCCGCCAACACCGCCGACTGGCAATCTGAAATCACCCTGACCACCGAGGAAGGCAAGCTGATCCTGGTCTGCCGGGGAGCGCCCTTGCCCGCCGCCGCATCCGCCCAGCAAGGCTCGGTGCTGGTGTTCGACGACGTCACCGACCTGATCCAGGCCGAACACGACGCCGCCTGGGGGGAGGTTGCCCGGCGTCTGGCGCACGAAATCAAGAACCCGCTGACCCCGATCCAGCTTTCCGCCGAACGCTTGACCCGCAAGCTGGCAGGGGAGCTTGGCGAAGAGTCTTCCAACTTCCTCAAACGCATGACCAACACCATTATCCAGCAGGTCGACAACCTCAAGTCGATGGTGAACGCCTTCAGCGATTACGCCCGCGCCCCCAACCTGCATTTGCAGGCCGCCGACTTGAATGGGTTGGCGCAGGAGGTGGTCGAACTGTACCGCGTCAACGAAGGCCAAGTGCGTCTGGAACTGCAACTGGACAGCCAACTGCCCATCTTGCAATTGGACATCCACCGCATCCGCCAGTTGTTGGTCAACCTGATCAAGAATGCGCTGGAAGCGTTGGAGGAAAACCATGTCAGCAATGGCGTCATTACCCTCGCCACCCAGCACCAGCCAGAGGCCAGGCAGGCCATCCTCAACATCCAGGACAACGGCCCCGGCATTCCCGCCGACCTGTTGCCGCGCCTGTTTGAGCCTTATGTCACCAGCAAGCACAAAGGCACCGGCCTGGGCCTGGCGATTGTGAAAAAAATTGTGGAAGAACACGGCGGCCATTTGACGGCGCGCAATCATGACAACGGAGGCGCTATAATCAGCGTAAGATTTTCATATACCCCCCCACCCTAACCCTCCCCATAAGGGGGGAGTGGACAGCGGCTGCCGCTTCGCTCCCTTCACCTCTTGTGGGGGAAGGGCTGGGGATGGGGGGTAATATCAAGGAGCAGGGAGTTATGACAGCACAATACATCATGGTGGTGGACGACGAACCGGATATTCGCCAACTGGTCAGTGAAATCCTTGAAGATGAGGGCTACCGGGTCGTCACGGCTGAAAATGCAGACAAAGCCCGAGAATTGCACCGCAGCCGCAAGCCTGACCTGATCTTGTTGGACATTTGGATGCCAGGGCAAGATGGCATTTCCCTGCTCAAGGAATGGCGCGAAAACGACACCCTGTGTTGCCCGGTCATCATGATGTCGGGGCATGGCACCATCGAAACCGCCGTCGAGGCCACCAAGCTCGGCGCCCACGATTTCATCGAAAAGCCGTTGTCGATAGCCAAGATGCTGCTGACCATCAGCAATGCCCTGCGCTCCAGCCAGTTGGAAAAGGAAAACCGTGGCCTGCGCAAGCAAATGGCCGGTTCGCTGGAGCCGGTCGGTGGCAGCCAGACCATGCAGCGCCTGCGTGAACAGGCGCGCCGCATCGCCCAACATGACCCCCGCGTCTTGTTGTATGGCGAGCCTGGCGCGGGCAAGGAAATGTTCGCCCGCTACATCCACTCCCTCAGCAACCGCAAGCACAGCCCCTTTGTGCGCGCCGCCCTGTCCGCCAGCCGCAACGCCACCCATCCGTTGGGCAACCTGCTGTTTGGCAAGGAGGACAGCGGCAAAATCCAGTACGGCCTGCTGGATGAGGCCAACGGTGGCGCATTGTTCGTGGCGGAAATCTTCGAACTGGACAGCGACAGCCAGATCCGCCTGTTGAACGCGCTCAAGGAAAACCGTTTCATGCGCATGGGCGGCAGCGAATGGGTGGACATGGACATCACCCTGATGGTGGCGTCCTCCCATGACTTGCAGGATGACGTCAAAGGCGGCAAGTTCAGCGAGGAGCTTTATTACCTGCTGAACGTGGTGCCGCTGATGATCCCGCCGTTGCGCGAGCACCCGGAAGACGTGCCGGAACTGCTGAATTACTATGTTGATGTGCTGACGGCGCAGGATGGCCTGCCGTACCGGCACATCACGCTGGCGGCGCAGAATTTCCTGCGCAACCATAGCTGGCCCGGCAATATCCGTGAATTGCGCAATCTGGTGCAGCGCCTGCTGATCCTCGGCACCGACACCGAAGTGTCGCTGGATGAGGCCGAAGAGGCGGTCGGCGCGCGCATCCCGGTCTTTTCGCAGGAAATCGGCCATATCCCGGAAAGCCTGTTCGACCTGCCGCTGCGGCAGGCGCGTGAGCAGTTTGAACACGACTACCTGATTTACCAGCTCAAACAGGCGGATGGCAATGTCAGCAAACTGGCTGACCAGGTGCAGATGGAGCGCACCCACCTGTACCGCAAAATGCGTTCCCTCAACGTCGACCCGAAAAAATACGGACGCTAAACGCACGCCATGAAAATCCTGATCCTTGGCGCGGGGCAAGTGGGCCATTCCGTCGCTGCGTCATTGGCGCATGAAGACAACGACGTCACCATCGTTGACACCAACGCCGCCTCGCTACGGGATTTGCGCGAGAAGCTGGATATCCGGGTGGAAATCGGCCAGGCGTCCTACCCACGGGTGTTGGAGCGCGCCGGGATCGCTGACGCCGACATGCTGATCGCCGTCACCAACAGCGACGAAATCAATATGGTCGCTTGTCAGGTGGCGCACACCCTCTACCACACGCCAACCAAGATCGCCCGCATCCGCTCCTCCCACTACCTGGACCATCCGGAGCTGTTCAATGACGCCGCCGTGCCCATCGATGTGCTGATCAGCCCGGAACAACTGGTGACAGAATACATTTTTCGCCTGATTTCCCATCCTGGTGCTTTGCAGGTGCTCAATTTCGCTGACGGCAAGGTGCAGGTCGTCGGGGTCAAGGTGCTGCACGACGGCCCATTGGTCGGCCATCCGCTCAAGGATCTGCATGAGCACATGCCGGGCTTGCAGGCGCGGGTGGCGGCCATGTTCCGCAAGGGCAAGCCGCTCACGCCCACCCAGGACACGGTGGTGGAAGCCCATGATGAAATCTTCCTGATTGCCAGCCCCAAGCATATCCGCTCCATCATCAGCGAGTTGCGCAAGCTGGACAAACCCTACAAGCGCATTATGCTGGCGGGCGGCGGCAACATTGGCAACCGGCTGGCGCGCCAGTTGGAAAATTCCCGCTATCAGGTCAAGATCATTGAAAAGAACAATGAGCGCGCCGCCAAGCTGGCTGAACGGCTGGACAAGGCCATTGTGCTGGAAGGCGACGCGGCTGACGAAAGCCTGCTGATGGAGGAAAACATCGAGAACACTGATGTGTTCATCGCCATCACCAACGATGACGAGGCCAATATCCTGTCTTCCATGCTGGCGAAACGGCTCGGGGCCAAGCGGGTCATGTGCCTCATCAACCGCCCAAGTTACATTGATTTGGTGGAAAGCAGCATTGATCTGGCCATTTCCCCCCAGCAGATCACCATCGGTGCCTTGCTGACCCATATCCGCCGGGGTGACATCGTGGCCGTGCATGCTTTGCGCCGTGGCTCTGCTGAGGCCATCGAAGTCGTTGCCCATGGCGACCGCAAGACTTCACGGGTGGTCGGCCGGAGGTTGGAAGAGATCAAACTGCCGCCTGGCGCCACCATCGCCGCCGTGGTGCGGAAAGAGGAAGTGTTGATGGCCTCACCGGATATTGTGCTCGAAGCCAAAGACCACATCATCATGTTCGTGACTGACAAACGCTATGTCCCTGCGGTTGAAAAACTGTTCCAGGTTGGCATCCATTACTTCTAAAGGCAGGTCAGCCCATGCAGTTCAAGGCCATTCAGCGCATTTTGGGGTTGTTGCTGATGCTGTTCAGCCTGACCATGCTGCCGCCTATCATGGTCGGTTGGCTGATGGGGGATCCAGACCTTTCCCCCTTCTGGGACGCGGGCGGCGTCCTGTTTGTCACCGGCATTGTCCTGTGGGTGCCGGTCAGGCGGGTTCATGCCATCCTGCGCACCCGGGACGGTTTTCTGTTGGTGACATTGTTTTGGGTGGTGTTGAGCCTGGCAGGGGCCCTGCCTTTTGTCTTTTCCGACGCGGTGGCCGCCAGTTTCACCGATGGGGTGTTTGAAACCGCTTCGGGGCTGACCACCACCGGCGCGACGGTGTTTATTGGGCTGGATGGTTTCCCCCGTTCCATCCTGTTTTGGCGCACGGAACTGCATTGGCTGGGCGGGATGGGTGTGATCGTGCTGGCGGTGGCCATCATGCCGATGTTGGGCGTCGGTGGCATGCAGATTTACAAGGCGGAAGCCCCCGGCCCGATCAAGGACGCGAAACTGGAGCCGCGTATTGCCGAAACCGCCAAATTGCTGTGGTACACCTACCTGGCCTTGACCATCCTGTGTGTGCTGGCGTTCCGCCTCGCTGGGATGGATTGGTTTGATGCCATCGGCTACAGCTTTTCCACGTTGGGAACCGGCGGGTTCGCCAACCATGATTCCAGCTTGGCGTATTTTTCCAATCCGGCTATCCACTATATCGCCGTATTGTTCATGTTTTTGGCGGGCGCCAATTTTGGCCTGCATTTCATTGTTTGGCGCAGCGCCAGTTTCAAGCCTTATCTGGAAGATTCCGAATTCCGCTTTTATTTCCTGCTCACCGCCGCCGCCATCCTGGTTGTGGCGCTTTCCTTGTATGCTTATGGCACGTATCCTGACCCATTTGATGCCTTGCGTTATGCTTCTGTCCAGGTTGTTTCCGTGCTTACCAGCACTGGGCTGGTGCTGGGCGACCATTCGGTGTGGCCCTCGTTCCTGCCCATATTCATTACCTTGTTGGTCACCAGCGGGGGCTGTTCCGGCTCAACTGGCGGTGGCATGAAGTCCATCCGCTTCCTGCTGCTGCTGAAACAGGCCATCCGCGAAATCAACTTGCTGGTGCATCCGCGCGCGCATATCCCGATCAAGGTCAACGGGCAGGTGGTGGATGAACAGGTGGTCAAAGGCGTGTGGGGGTTCTTTTTCATTTATGCCGCGTTGTTCATCCTGTTCATGCTGGGGTTGATGGCGGACGGGCTGGATCAGGTGACGGCATTTTCGGCGGTCGCGGCCACCATCAACAATATGGGGCTGGGGCTGGGCGATGTGTCCGCCAACTTTGCGCCACTGAGTAATTTTTCCAAATGGTGGCTGTCGCTGTGCATGATCATGGGGCGGCTGGAGTTGCTGACAGTGTTGGTCTTGCTGACGCCAGCTTTTTGGCGGCGGTAGTCAGGTTTCGGCCAATAGCTGTTCCGTCATGCGGGCGGCCTGCATTCCATAACTGCCGCCAAACAGGTTGAAGTGGTTGAGGATATGGTAAAGGTTATAGAGCGTCTTACGCACCGCATAACCCTGATCCAGCGGCCAGCTGGCTTGATAGGCGGAATAAAAACGTTCCCCAAAACCGCCAAACAATTCCGTCATCGCCAGATCAGCCTCGCGGTCGCCATAATACACCGCTGGGTCGAAAATGACCGGCCTGCCATCAGGCGTGTAGGCCAGGTTTCCACTCCATAGGTCGCCATGCAGCAAGGAAGCTGGTGGCCGGTAATGGGTAAAGAAAACCGCTAACCGCTCCTGCAAGCGCAACCCCTGTTCGTAAGCCCTGCCCGGATAGCCATTGCGCCTTGCCAGTCCGAGTTGGAAACCCAGCCGCTCCTGACGCCAGAATTCCACCCAATCATTACACTGGCGGTTGGGCTGATGGGTTGCCCCGATGGTGTTGTCGCGGAACCGGCCGAAGTGTTCAGCCGTATGCCGGTGCATGGTGGCTAATTGCTCCCCCGCTTGGTGTGGGTCGCCACTACTGCGCAAGTCAAGGTGTTCCAGAATCAGGTAGGCGTTGTTCGCCACCACGCCATAACCGAGCGGTTCTGGCGCATAGAGGGTGTTGGTTGCCCTGATTGCGTGCAAGCCATCCGCTTCGGCTGCAAACATTTCCAGCTTGCCAGCCTGATTCAGCTTGATGAACCAACGCGAACCATCCGCCAGTTCCGCTGTACACGCCTCATTGATGCAACCGCCGCTGGTGGGCTGGAGCGCCCGCAAATACGCGGAGTTTCCCACATGCCGTTGCAACACCGTTTCGATCAGGTTACTGGTCTGCTTTGGGTAGCCGTTCATCCTCTTCCATCCTGCGCTGTGAGTCCGGTTCTGTATACTTTCCCCCACACGGACGACGCGTATGGCAGGGATGCCTTCTCTTTCCTGAATCAAAAAATAACATATAGCGAAGGGAAAGCCTCATGAGCAAGCCTAAACAAACCGGCATGACGCTGATTGAGTTAATTGTTACGTTCAGCATTGTCGCAATACTGGCTGCCGTAGCAGCCCCTTCCCTTAGCGAAATGATCAGCAACAACCGCCTGACGGCGCTTAACAACCAGATTGTGTCCACACTCAACTATATGCGCGGTGAGGCCGCCAAACGTGCTTATGATGTCACGATGTGTGTGCGGAATGCGAGTGGCACGGGTTGCTCCACCAACACTGCCGATGGTTTTGAAAACGGTTGGATTGTCTTCACCAACTGCAATCCCACAACCAACTCAACACCCGACACCACGACAAATGTGTGTGACTATAACGGCGACAATATCGCAGAGGCGCCAGAAGAAATCTTGTTGGACACCACGATGACGCTGGTTGGAGTCACCATTTCCAATAACCTCAGCACACCGCAAAGAATCAATTATAGACCCAATGGGATCGCGTCCAATGCAGGCACGCTGAATCTGCAATTAAACGGTGAAAGCCGCTACGCGATAACTATAGCACCCCTGACAGGCCGCCTTTCCTCCTGCAAGGTAGGGACATCCGGCTGCTGATCCAATCCCTTGCCGCATGAATTAAGATTTCATTGCGTGTTCACTCCGTTTGACGGAAAATTGCCATAGCATTTGCAACAATAAACATGCGCCAGATCAAGGCGAGGGTGATAAATTTCCGGCATAATATTTGCATGTATAATCATATCTGCCGGTAATGCAAGAAAGGAGAGTCCATGCAATCCAGCCAGGAAAAGTTGTCAAACAATGGCAAGCCGGTTCCGCTTCACCACCCTGCCAACAACGCATTAAAGCAACATTACCACTCAGTCTGCGATGCGCATCTGCGCGACTTGTTTGCGCAAGATCCTCAGCGTTTCGAACGTTTTTCCCTACAGGTCGGTGGCGTTTTATTGGATTACTCCAAAAACCGCATCACTGCCACCACCCTGCAATTGCTGATGCAGCTTGCCGAAGCCGCTGATGTGGCTGGTTGGCGCGAGCGCATGTTCCAAGGCGAAAAGATCAACAACACCGAGCAGCGCGCTGTCCTGCACACTGCCCTGCGCAACCGCAGCAACACGCCGGTGATGGTGGATGGGCAGGATGTCATGCCCGCCGTCAACACGGTGCTGCAACAGATGGGCGGTTTCGCCGAACGGGTGCGCAATGGCGAGTGGCTGGGTTACACCGGCAAGCCGATCACCGATGTGGTCAATATCGGCATTGGCGGCTCTGACCTCGGCCCGCACATGGTGTACCAGGCGCTGAAAGCTTACCGGCATCCCCGCCTGCACATGCACTTCATTTCCAATGTGGACGGTGCCCATGCGGTGGAAAAGTTGGAAACCCTTGACCCTGAAACCACCTTGTTCATCGTCGCCTCCAAAACCTTCACCACCCAGGAAACCATGACCAACGCCCATTATGCGCGCACATGGTTTTTGCAACACGCGCAAGACGAAGCACATATTGCCAAACATTTCGTCGCCGTTTCCACCAACCAGCAAGCCGTCGCCGGTTTTGGCATCGACACTGCCAACATGTTTGAGTTCTGGGATTGGGTAGGCGGCCGCTACTCGCTATGGTCAGCCATTGGCCTTTCCATCGTCCTGGCGGTAGGTGCGGACAACTTTGCTGAACTGCTGGGTGGCGCGCACGAAATGGACAATCATTTCCGCACTGCGCCGCTGGCGGAGAACATGCCGGTCATCCTTGCCATGCTGGGCGTTTGGTACAGCAACTTTTTCGGTGCGGAATCCCACGCCATCCTGCCTTACGACCATTACCTGCGCAGCCTGCCGCTGTACCTGCAACAAGCCGATATGGAAAGCAACGGCAAATCGGTTGACCGCGACGGCAATGCCGTGGATTACAGCACCGGCCCCATTATCTGGGGCACCACCGGCATCAATGGCCAGCATGCCTTCTACCAGTTGATCCATCAGGGAACCCGGCTGATTCCGGCGGACTTCATCATTTCCACCACGGCACCCACCGGCTTGCAGGATCATCACGATATCCTGATGGCAAATTTCCTGGCTCAGACCGAAGCGTTGATGCATGGCCGCACCCGGGAAGAAACCCTTGCCAATGGGGTGGCACCGCCTATCGCGCCGAAAGTGTTTGCAGGCAACCATCCCAGCAACGCCCTGCTGCTGGACGCGCTCACCCCGCACAGCCTGGGCATGCTGATTGCGCTGTACGAACATAAAATCTTTGTCCAGGGAATCATCTGGAACCTGAATGCCTATGACCAGTGGGGCGTGGAACTTGGCAAACAGCTGGCGAAGCGCATCCAACCCGAATTGCAGGCAATGGACACCGTCACAAGCCATGACGCCTCCACCAATGGCCTGATCAACCACTACCGGCAGCAGCGCGGCGGAAGAGCGCCCGGATAACAACCGCTATCTTGACTTGCAGCACGGCAGCAAGGATGCTGCGCTGGTATTCTGAGGACGTAAAAAGCAAAGCAGCGGAAGGCATACACAAGCACAGGGGTGAGGATGGATATAATCGCCGGTGACATTGGCGGCACGAAAAGCTGGCTGGCGTGGGCAACAGCGGAGGGGCAGGAAATGGCCATCTGCTATGAACAGGTTTACGCGAGTGCAGATTTTGCCAGTAGCGAAGCCTTGATGCAGCGGTTTGTATCTGACGCCTCCCAAACGGCCAGGCCGCAGGCCGTATGCCTTGCATTGCCGGGGCCTGTAGTACAGGATGACCGCCCCATCCGCCTGACCAATCTGGATTGGGTGATCAAAAAAAGTAGCCTGCGAAACCTGCTGGGAGCATCACAGCTGCTGTTCATCAATGATTTCCAGGCCGCCGCGCAAGGTGTTTCCACCCTGACGGCAAGCGATACTGTCACGTTGAACCCAGGTGGCGGCAGTGGCGATCCGGCAATACGCGCGATTACCGGCGCAGGCACAGGCTTGGGGCTGGCGTGGATGCACCAGGAAGCCAGCGGCCATTACCGCGCCTTCGCCACGGAAGGCGGGCACACCGACTTCGCCCCCGCCAATGCACAGCAGGAACGGCTGCTGGCCTTTATGCGCCAGCGTTATGCCCATGTCTCTTGGGAACGGCTGGTGTCCGGCCCGGGCGTAAACCAGGTTTATCAGTTTTGTTTGCTGGAAATGACGGGTGAGATTCCAGCCGAGTTGCGGGAGCGTAATGGCGCTGTCGTCAATCAGGCCACGCAGGCAGGCGACCCAGTGGCGACGGCGACGATGCAGCTGTTTGCCGACCTCTACGCCAATTGGGTCGGCAATGTCGCCTTGCTGTACCAGCCGGGGGGAGGGTTGTACCTCGGCGGCGGCATTTCCGCCCGCATCCAGCCATGGTTGCAGACGCAACGGTTTCTGGACGCCTGTTTTGACAAGGGGCGCATGGCGGCGCTGGTTCGGCAAACGCCCATACATCTGATCACCAATACACGTTTAGGCTTACAAGGAGCGCTGGCAGCAGCGGTGCGCCACACAACGGGATGAGGAAAACATTATGACACTGGATAAAAACCAACAGGCAAAGTTGTACCGTTATTACACTGAGCCGAAGATGGTCACGGAACTGACCCGCAAGACACTGGCGCTGGTGTTGGCCGGAGGCGAAGGCTCCCGCCTCAAGGACTTGACCATGTGGCGGGCGAAGCCTTCCGTGCCATTTGGCGGCAAATACCGCATCATCGATTTTGCCCTGTCGAACTGCGTCAACTCCGGCATCCGCCGCGTCGGGGTGCTGACGCAATACAAGTCGCATTCCATGATCCGCCACCTGCAACGCGCCTGGGGTTTCATGCGGGCGGAGATCGGCGAATTCGTGGAAATCCTGCCCGCCCAGCAACGCACCGCCAAAAAGGAATGGTATCAAGGCACGGCGGACGCGCTGTTCCAGAATATGGACATCGTCCAGCGCCATGACCCGGAATATGTGCTGGTGCTGGGTGGCGACCATATCTACACCATGGATTATTCCAAAATGCTGCTCCAGCACGTTGAGTCCGGCGCGGACTTCACCGTCGGCTGCATTGAGGTGCCGGTGGAGGAAGCCAAAGGGTTCGGCGTCATGTCGGTGGATGACAGCTTGCGCATCACCAAGTTCGTTGAAAAACCCACCCACCCGGAAGAGCTTCCCGGCAGGCCCGGCATGGCGCTGGCGTCGATGGGCATTTACATCTTCTCACGCGATTTCCTCTACAAAGTGCTGTATGAGGACGCCACCAAAGTGCATTCCTCCCGCGATTTCGGCAAGGACATCATCCCCTCCAATATCCACACCTCCAAGGCGATGGCCTACCCGTTCCGCAAAGAGAATGGCGACCCCGGTTACTGGCGGGATGTGGGGACTGTGCATTCCTACTGGCAAGCGAATATGGAGCTGTGCTCGGTCGAGCCGGAACTGAACCTGTACGACCGGGACTGGCCAATCTGGACTTACCAGCCGCAGTATCCGCCCGCCAAATTCGTGTTCGACGACGATGGCCGCCGTGGGGAAGCCATCGACTCGCTGATTTCCGCCGGTTGCATCCTCTCCGGGGCGCAGGTCAAGCGCTCACTGGTGTTTTTCGCCACCACCATCGAAAGCTATTCGTCGGTCAAGGACAGCGTGATCCTGCCCAAAGTCAACATCGGCAGCAACTGCCGGATTTCCAGGACCATCATTGACAAGGGCACGGTGATCCCCAGCGGCATGGTGATCGGTGAAGACCTTGACCTTGACCGCAAACGTTTCCACGTCACATCGGAAGGCATTGTGCTGGTGACTGCGGAAATGATGGGGCAAAAACTGCACTCGGGCGACAGGGATATGTTATGGCGCATGGCCGTCTGAATGTGGTCTTGTGCTGGCACATGCACCAGCCCTGGTACCGCAACGGCTTGGATGGTGAATACCGCCTGCCGTGGGTATACCTGCATGGGATCAAGGACTACAGCGACATGGCGATGCATCTGGAACAGCATCCGCGCATGCGCTGTGTGGTCAACTTTGCGCCTGTACTGCTGGAGCAGATCGATGACTATGCCCAGCAACTGACCGCTTTCCTGCAAAACGGCGACCCGATGCGGGACAGGCTGCTGAACCTGCTCGCGGGGGTGGAGCCAGTTCCGGCTGACAAAGCGGCGCGTGCCGAGCTGATTGCGGAATGCCAGCGTTGCCATGCGCCGACGATGGTCCACCCACATCCGCCGTTCCAACGCCTGTTCAAAATCATTGGGGCGACTGATGAAGCGGGGATCGGCGGCCAGCGCTTCCGTTACCCCCTGGCGTATTTGAGCGACCAATATTTCCTGGATTTGCTGACTTGGTACCACTTGGCATGGCTGGGGCAATCCTTGCAGAAGCAGCCGCCGATCCAGCGGCTGTTGGGGCAGGGCGGCGAATTTTCTGCGGCTGACCGCCATGCGTTGCTGGAAGTCATCCGTGACTGTCTGGCCGGATTGATCCCACGCTATCGGGCGCTGCTTGGACGCGGGCAAATCGAACTGTCGATGACGCCTTACATGCACCCCATTGTGCCGCTGCTGAACGATTTCGCCAATATGCGTTGCGCCCTGCCGCATGCGCCCGCTCCGGCCGCCCCCTGCTATCCGGGCGGCGAGGAGCGCTCCCGCTGGCATTTGCTGCACGGCATCGAGGTGTTCAAGCGTTTCTTTGGCGTCAAGCCGCAAGGCGTGTGGCTGTCGGAAGGCGGCGTCAGCGAGGATGCGGTGCGCCAATTGGATGAGGCAGGCATCCGCTGGACGGCGTCCGGCGAAGGCGTCTGGCGCAACAGTTGCCATTTGTCCGGTTATGACGGTGAGGATGAACACAGCAAGCGCAGCCTGTTCATGCCCTACCAGCTGCCTGGCAGCCAGGTGCGGCTGTTTTTCCGCGACGATGGGTTGTCTGACCTGATCGGCTTCAAATACAGCAACTGGCATGCACGCGACGCCGTCGCCGATTTCGTCCTGCATCTGGAAAATATTGCTGTTTTCCTCAGCCACAACGCCCCCAACCAGGTGGTGCCCATCATTCTGGACGGGGAAAACGCCTGGGAATATTACCCGAACAATGGCGCTTACTTTTTGGATGCGCTGTATACTGCGCTGTCCAATTCCGAGCATGTCTGCATGACAACGTTCACCGAGGCCAGCAAGTTGCAGTCCCGTCCGTTGCCCGCCCTATGTGCCGGTAGTTGGGTGTACGGTTCGTTCTCCACCTGGATCGGCGCCACCGACAAGAACCGGGGGTGGGATTATCTGGTTGACGCCAAGCAGGCTTTCGACCAAGCGGTTGCAGCCGGTTCCCTGGACCCGCAGCAACAGGAACTGGCCAGCCGCCAATTGGGCATTTGCGAAGGCTCGGACTGGTTCTGGTGGTTCGGTGATTACAATCCGGCCGACAGCGTGCGTGATTTTGAGCGCCTGTACCGGCAACAATTACGCAAATTGTATGAAATGCTGGCGGCTCCGCCTCCGGCCTATCTGGACAACTCCATCTCCCAAGGCGGCGGCGGGGCCGAAAACGCAGGCACAATGCGCAGGAACACCTGATGAATACATTACAAGCAATCGGACGGGCGGCAGGCATCCTGCTGCATCCGACATCGTTGCCTTCCGGCAAGGCGGATGCGGACGCCTACCACTGGATCGACTGGCTGGCGGAATCCGGCATGCGGGTTTGGCAGATGCTCCCGCTGGGCGTGCCGCTGGTGGAGCTGTCGCCGTATCAATGCGCCTCCGCGTTTGCGGTGAACCCGGCGCTGTTTGCCACCGACCTGGGCGAGTTTGATGCCAACCAATACGCCCAATGGTATAAGGAGCAACGGCACTGGGTTGAGGATTACGCCCTGTTCATGGTGCTGAAACAGCAGTTCCAAGGCCGGGAGTGGCACGAATGGCCGCAGCCGTTCCGCAACCGCGACCCGCAGGCATTGTTCAGGCTGCGCGGCGAGCAGGCGGAGGCGCTGTCCGCCATCATCCACGAACAATACGAATGCTGGCGGCAATGGCAGGCATTGCGCCGCCATGCCGGACAGCGGGGCGTCCACTTGTTCGGTGACATGCCGATCTTCGTCGCTTACGACAGCGCCGACGTCTGGGCGCACCCGGAACGTTTCCTGCTGGATGCCAGCGGCGCGCCGACCTTTGTCACCGGGGTGCCGCCGGATTATTTTTCTGCAACAGGGCAGCGCTGGGGCAACCCGCACTATAACTGGGAAAAAATGCAGGCGGAAAACTTCCTGTGGTGGCGGCAGCGCCTGCAATACCACTTTGAATTTTTCAGCCTGGTGCGGTTGGACCACTTCCGTGGGCTGGCGGCGAGCTGGATGATTCCTGCCCATGAAGAAACGGCCATCAATGGCGAGTGGCGGGCGGTTCCGGGTGACGCCATGCTGGCCAGCATCCAGCAGGAAATGGGCGCAATCCCGCTGGTGGCGGAAGACCTTGGCATCATTACGCCGGATGTCACGGCGTTGCGCGACAAATACGGGCTTCCCGGCATGAGTGTGTTGCAGTTCGCTTTTGACCATTTTGCAGACAATCCGCACAAGCCGCAAAATGTGGGGGGGAACACTGTGTATTATACTGGCACCCATGACAACGACACCCTGCTGGGATGGTTCGACAGCCTGGATGCAAGTGTGCGGCACCAGATCATGCAGGCGCTGGGCGCTGCGTCTGAGGAAGCGGTTCCGGACGCCATGCTTGACACCATCTTGGGCAGCAAGGCGTCACTGGCCGTCATCCCTTTACAGGATTTGCTGCATCTGGGTTCCGAAGCCCGCATGAACACGCCCGGCACCGCTTACGGCAACTGGCGCTGGCGTTTCCATTGGGAGGACATACCGGCTACCATGGCGCCACAATTGCATCACAAACTGGAGGGACACCAGCGAAATGAACGAGAACCTGAGTCGGATACAACACGGCAAACATCACGACCCGTTTGATTGGCTGGGATGGCATCCTCTGCCGGGCGGCCAATGGGCGCTGCGGACTTTCATGCCTGCCGCCGAAGCGGTTGAGGTCGTCGGGCATGGCGAGATGACGCGCCTGGAAGGCACTGATTGCTTTGAAATTGAACTGCCCTCACCGACCGACCCTGCCGCGCACCCTCCCCTGCGCTGGCAGGACAAGCAATCAGGCGACTGGCATGATGCCATCTGCCCCTACACGTTTGCGCCCCAGTTGGGTGAGCTGGATCTGTACCTGCTGCAACAGGGGCGCCATCACCACGCCTGGAAAATATTAGGCTCCCATCCCACCCAAGTCGAAGGGGTGGATGGTGTGCAGTTCGCCGTCTGGGCACCAGCGGTGCAACGCGTCAGCGTCATTGGCGATTTCAACGGCTGGGACGGGCGGCGGCATTGCATGCGTTCGCGCGGCTCTTCCGGCGTATGGGAAATATTCATCCCTGGCCTCCAGCCTGGCCTCGCCTACAAATACGAAATACTGAACCGCCGCGACCAGATCGTGCGCAAAACCGACCCCTATGCGCAACAGATGTTCATGCGTCCGGAAACCACTTCCTGCATTCCGGCGGACGCGCCCTATGTTTGGGAGGATGACGCCTGGATCGACGCCCGGTCGCGCTTCGACTGGCAGCACCAGCCGGTCAGCGTTTACGAACTGCACCCCGGCTCTTGGCGCAGGCATCCGGACGGCGGCTTTTACAACTGGACGGAACTGGCGGACGCCCTGATCCCTTATATAACCGACCTGAATTATACCCACATCGAATTGCTGCCGGTGGCGGAGCACCCGCTGGACGAGTCCTGGGGGTATCAGGTGTCCGGTTATTACGCCCCCACCGCCCGCTACGGTTCGGCGGATGATTTCCGCCTGTTTGTCGACGCCTGCCACCAGGCGGGCATCGGCGTGCTGCTGGACTGGGTGCCAGCGCATTTCCCCAAGGACGATTTCGCCCTGGCGCGCTTTACTGGCGAACCACTGTATGAGCACGCCGACCCACGCCGCGGCGAGCACCAGGACTGGGGCACGCTGATTTTCGATTTCGGCCGCAACGAAGTGAAAAACTTCCTGCTTTCCAATGCGCTGTACTGGATTGAGGAATTCCATATCGACGGCCTGCGGGTGGATGCGGTGGCTTCCATGCTGTACCTGGATTATTCGCGCAAGGCGGGCGAATGGCTGCCCAACCAATACGGCGGGCGCGAAAACATCGAGGCGATCGCTTTCCTGCGTGAAATGAACACCGTGGTGCATGGCTATTTCCCCGGCGTCCTCACCATTGCCGAGGAATCCACTGCCTGGCCTGCGGTGTCACGCCCGGTGGAAATCGGCGGGCTTGGCTTCAGCATGAAATGGAACATGGGCTGGATGAACGACAACCTGTCCTACATCCAGCACAACCCGGTGCACCGCAAATACCACCACAACCTGCTGACGTTCAGCCAAGTGTATGCGTATTCGGAAAATTTCGTGCTGCCGCTGTCGCATGACGAAGTCGTGCACATGAAACACAGCATGCTGGACAAGATGCCGGGCGATTACTGGCAGGCATTCGCCAACCTGCGCCTGTTTTATGCATGGCAATACGCCCACCCCGGCAAGAAGCTGCTGTTCATGGGCTGCGAGTTCGGCCAGTGGTCGGAGTGGAATGTGGGCAGGGAACTGGATTGGGCGCTGGTCAGTTTCCCGGCGCATGACAGCATCCGCCATTTGCTGCGGGACTTGAACCAGTTGTACCGGCAACAGCCAGCGCTGTACCAATATGATTTCGACTGGCGCGGTTTCCAGTGGATCGACTGCCACGATTCCGACCAGTCGGTGTTGAGCCTGATCCGCCAGGGCGACAGGCCGGAAGACAGTATCCTTGTGTTGCTGAATTTTACGCCCATTCCCCGCCACCAGTACCGGATCGGGGTTCCCGCTTCCGGCCATTACCGCGAATTGCTCAATACCGACTCCGAATATTACGGTGGCAGCAATTGTGGCAATGAAGGGGAAATTCCGGTGCAGGCCCATCCGTGGATGGGTTTTGAGCACTCCATCGAAGTAACCCTGCCGCCGCTGGCGGCCCTGTTTCTGCAAGCCCGCTGATGAAAGTACTGTTTGTCGCCAGTGAAGCCTACCCCCTGGTCAAAACCGGCGGGTTGGGGGATGTCGCCTGTAGCCTGCCGCTCGCCCTGCATGAGGCGGGGGCGGAGATACGCCTGCTGCTGCCCGGTTACCGCGACCTGCTGAACAAGCTGGGGGAAGTCCGCATCCTCGGCTGGCTGGAGTTGTGGGGAATGAGCCGCACCCATACTGTCAGGATTCTGGAAAGCCGTCACCCCGCCTACCCCTTCCCGTTGTGGGTGGTGGACTGCCAGGCGTTGTTTGACCGCCCCGGCAACCCGTATTTGCAGCCCAATGGCCAAGACTGGGCGGATAACGCCGAACGTTTCACCGTCTTCGCGCGCGCTGCGGTCGAAATGGCCCGTGACGCCTTGCGGACAGGCTGGGCGGCGGATGTGGTGCATGCGCACGATTGGCAGGCCGGGCTCGTGCCCGCCTTCATGGACACCCTGCCGCACCGCCCTCGGAGCATTTTCACCATCCACAATATGGCTTACGGCGGGCATTTCTCCCGTGGCGACTTCACCGCGCTGCATCTGCCGGGCCATTGGTGGTCTGCGGAAGGGGTGGAGTTCTACGGTGGCTTTTCCATGCTGAAAGCGGGCATTGTCTACGCCGACGCGGTCACCACCGTCAGCCCGACATATGCGTATGAAATCTGCACCCCCGCCTTCGGTTACGGCATGGATGGGTTGCTGAAATCACGCAGCCACAAACTGCACGGCATCCTCAACGGGATTGACACCACAGTTTGGGACCCGGCTGCCGACGCCAATCTGGCGGCTGGCTATTCCTGCGGGGCGATCCAGCCCGGCAAGGGTCGCAACAAGGCCGCCCTGCTGCAACGCTTTGGCGTGGCTGACCCTGCCCCATACCTGCATCTTCCGCTGCTGGGGACGGTTGGCCGTCTTGTCGAGCAAAAAGGCATCGACCTGATCCTGCACGCCATTCCCGACTTGCTGGCGGGCACGGATGCGCGCTTTGTGCTGATTGGCGCAGGCCACCGTCATTTCGAACAGCGTTTGCGCGAGCTGGCGGCGCAATACCCGAACCGGGTGTTCGTCTACATTGGCTATGACGAACAGCTTGCCCATTTGCTGGAAGCGGGTTCCGATATGTTCCTGATGCCGTCACGCTTTGAGCCTTGCGGCCTGAACCAGATGTACAGCCTGCGCTATGGCACGCCGCCGGTGGTGCTGTATACCGGCGGGCTGGCCGACACCGTGGTCAACGCCAGCCATCCTCACCTGCAGGATGGCACCGCCAATGGCTTCGTTTTTTATGAGCCGACCAGCCGGGCGTTGAAAGCCGCCATTTTGCGGGCACTGGACTGCTTTATCCACCCCGAAACCTGGCAGCAGTTGCAGATGACCGGCATGCAACAGGATTTTGGTTGGGAACACAGCGCCGCCAAATACCTCAACCTTTACCAACACCAAACATAATCCGTTCCACAGCAGGAGAGGAGAAACGATATGACAGCGCATTCATCCACTCATATCCCTTACATCCCGGTGCCACTGGATCCGTTAGCGGATGATGCAGAAGCGCTGGGCAGTGATTTCCAGCGTTACCTGTCTTATTACCTGGGGCGATTCCAGGGCTGCCCGCCGGTCTATCTGTATCAGGCGCTGTCCTACACCCTGCGCGACCGCCTGATGGTGGCTTGGCGCAATACCTGGGGCGAACACCTGCAACCCGGCAGGCGGCGCGCGTTTTACATGTCGCTGGAGTTCCTGATCGGGCGCTCGCTGGGCAACAACCTGTTGAATATGGACATCACCGCCGCGACCAAACAGGCGCTGCTGCAATATTGCACCAATCTGGAGGAGGTTTCCGCGCAGGAGCCAGACGCCGGTCTGGGCAACGGCGGTCTGGGGCGGCTGGCGGCCTGTTTCATGGACAGTTGCGCCACCTTGCGATTGCCGGTGGTCGGGTATGGCATCCGCTACGAATACGGCATGTTCCGCCAGCACATTGACAACGGCTATCAGGTGGAAGACCCGGATCACTGGCTGTTGGACGGCAACCCCTGGGAAGTGGAACGCGCCGAATACACCCAGCGCGTGCAGTTCGGTGGGCATACCGAACATTACGCGGATGACAAGGGCAGGCGGCGGGTGCGCTGGATCAGCGGTGATGACGTGTTGGCCATCCCGTTCGACATGCCGATCGCCGGTTACAAGAACAATACGGTCAACACCTTGCGGCTGTGGAAAGCGACCGCCACTGATGAATTCAACCTGATGGAATTCAACGCAGGCAGTTACACCGAAGCGGTGGAGGCCAAAAACCACGCCGAACACATTTCCATGGTGCTGTACCCGAACGACAGCAGCGAAAACGGCAAGGAGCTGCGCCTGCGCCAGCAGTATTTCCTCGCCTCCGCCAGCCTCAAGGACGCCATCCGCATGTGGGAGCGGCAGGGCAACGCCGATTACGGCAAATTTGCGGCGGAAAACGTTTTCCAGATGAACGACACCCACCCGACGGTGGCGGTGGCGGAGCTGATGCGCATCCTGATGGACGAAAAGGGCATGGGTTGGAACGAAGCCTGGGAAATCACCCGCAACTGCATGGCCTACACCAACCACACCCTGCTGCCGGAAGCGCTGGAGCGCTGGCCGTTGCCGCTGTTCGCCAGGCTGTTGCCGCGCATCCTGGAAATCATCTACGAAATCAACGCCCGTTTCCTGCGCGATGTGTCGCTGAAATGGCCGGGCGACACCGACCGCCAACGGCGCATGTCGATCATTGAGGAAGGCCCGGTGCGGCAGGTGCGGATGGCTTGGCTGGCGATAGTCGGCAGCTTCTCCATCAACGGCGTGGCGGCGCTGCATTCGCAACTGCTGGTGGATGGCCTGTTCCACGATTTCTACGAACTGTGGCCGGAAAAATTCAACAACAAGACCAACGGCGTCACCCCGCGCCGCTGGGTGGCGCACGCCAACCCCGGCATGACGGCGCTGATCAGTGAAAAAATCGGTGAGGGCTGGGTGCGCGACCTCAGCCAGTTGGCAAAGCTCAAACCGTTCGCCGCGCCGGAACACTCCGCTTTCCACGCCCAATGGCGGGCGGTCAAATTCGCCAACAAGCAACGGCTGGCGGAACTGGTGAAACTGGAATGCGGGGTTGACTTCAACCCGCAGGCGCTGTTTGACGTGCAGGTCAAGCGTATCCATGAGTACAAGCGCCAGTTGCTCAATATCCTGCATGTGATCCACCTATACCGCCGCATCAAGCTTGGCAGGTTGGACAACTGGGCTGACCGCTGTGTACTGATCGGTGGCAAGGCGGCTCCCGGCTACACCATGGCCAAGCGCATCATCAAGCTGGTCAACAATGTGGCGGAAGTGGTCAATACCGACCCGGATGTGGATGGCCGCCTGAAAGTCGCCTTCATCCCCAACTACCGGGTTTCCAGCATGGAGATCATCGCCCCGGCGGCAGACCTTTCCGAACAGATTTCCACCGCAGGCAAGGAAGCTTCCGGCACCGGCAACATGAAGTTCATGATGAACGGCGCGCTCACCATCGGCACCTACGATGGGGCCAATATCGAAATCCTCGAGGCGGTTGGGGCGGAAAACTTCTTCCTGTTCGGCCTGCGCGCCGAAGATGTGGCGGAACTGCGCCATGCTTACCGTCCGTGGGTGTATACGGAAAATGACGAGGATCTGCGCGGCGTGCTGGAATGGATCCGCAGCGGGCATTTCAACCCGTATGAACCCGGCATTTTCGACATGATCCTGGATGCGCTGCTCAACCCGCACGACCCATGGATGACGCTGGCCGATTTCCGCAGCTATGTGGAGGAACAGGAACGGGTGTCGTTGGCTTGGCAGGATCAGGAGCACTGGACGCACATGAGCATCCTGAACACGGCGGGCAGCGGCTTTTTCTCCACTGACCGCACCATGGAGGAATACAACCGCGAGATCTGGAAATTGACGCCCAGTGGCACCGGGAACGTCTGAACACTTGCCCCCTGGCTGAAACCAATGCAGGGGCGCAACGTTTTGCACCCCTGACAGTTGTGTGACCCTTTAGCGCAATTCCTTTGGCAGCACGAACGACACGTTCTCGCTGATGCCGGAATCCTGCGTTTTCACTTGCGCGCCGCGTTTTTGCAAATGGGCGACCACCCCGTCCACCAGCACTTCCGGGGCGGAGGCGCCCGCCGTGACGCCGATATTCCGCTTGCCTTGCAGCCATTCATCGCGGATGTCTTCCGCGCCATCGATCAGGTAGGCGGGCGTGCCGCGCTTTTCGGCAATTTCCCGCAACCGGTTGGAGTTGGAGCTGTTGGGGGAGCCGACCACCAGCACTAGGTCGCTTTCGTCCGCCAGCCGCTTGAGCGCATCCTGGCGGTTCTGGGTGGCGTAGCAGATGTCGTCCTTCTTCGGGCCGAGGATGGCGGGGAATTTTGTGCGCAAGGTGTCGATCACAATGGAGGCGTCATCCACTGACAAGGTGGTCTGGGTCACAAAGGCCAGTTTGCCCGGATTGCGCACCTCCAGTTGCGCCACTTCTTCCGGGGAATCGACCCGGTAGATGGCACCGCCACCTGCCACGTCGTATTGCCCCATGGTGCCTTCCACTTCAGGGTGGTTCTTGTGGCCGATCAGGATGGTTTCACGCCCTTCGCGGCTGTAACGGGTCACTTCCAGGTGCACCTTGGTCACCAGCGGGCAGGTGGCGTCGAACACCTTCAGGCCACGCCGCCTGGCTTCTTCCTGCACGGCGCGGGAAACCCCGTGGGCGCTGAAAATCACGGTGGCGCCGTCCGGAACCTCGTCCAGTTCCTGCACAAACACCGCGCCCTTGTCGCGCAGGTTGTTGACCACAAAACGGTTGTGCACGACTTCATGGCGCACGTACACCGGCGCGCCCAGCACTTCCAGCGCCCGGTCGACGATTTCGATGGCGCGGTCAACACCGGCGCAAAAGCCGCGCGGATTGGCGAGTATGGCTTGCATGAGGATTCCGTCCGGTTACAGCAGGAACGCCAACTTATCCCATCCAACAGGATGGCGCAAATGCAGCGCCGTTTGGCCGGGAAATGAACGGATTCCAGCCATCACTATAAATTAAGGGTTGCTCCTTATTCGCTTTACTGTCACGACACTGTAAGATAAGCACACCTCGAGTGTTTAAAATATAAGCGAGTCATAGATGCTCCATGCTCATCTCTCTCCCGGGCCGCTGCCATCCCGCATGCAACTGGCGGCGGATGGCAAACTCAAACATTTCCTGACCGTTGAAGGCCTGCCGCCGCTGTTGCTGGAAGAAATCCTCAAGCGCGCTGAACAATTCGTCACTTTGCCCAATAAGCAGCAGAAAAAAGCCCCGTTGCTGCGTGGCAAGACGGTCATGAACCTGTTTTTCGAAAATTCCACCCGCACCCGCGTCACCTTCGAAATCGCCGCCCAACGGTTGGGCGCGGATGTCACCAATTTGGACATCCGCACCTCCTCCACCTCCAAGGGCGAGACCTTGCTGGATACGGTGCGCAACCTGGAGGCGATGAACGCCGACATGTTCGTGGTGCGGCATGAACACGCAGGCGCTGCGCATTTCATCGCCCGTTACTGCGCGCCGCACATCAGCGTGCTGAACGCGGGCGACGGGCGCCATTCCCACCCCACCCAGGCGATGTTGGACATGTTCACCATCCGCCAGAAAAAGGGCAGTTTCCAGCCGCTGAAAGTCGCCATCGTCGGCGATGTGCTGCATTCGCGGGTGGCGCGTTCGCAAATCCACGCACTGACCACGCTGGCGACTGGCGAAGTGCGGGTGGTCGCCCCCAAGACCCTGATCCCCGCCGGAGTGGAAAAAATGGGCGTGAACGTGTTCCACCACATGGAAGAGGGCATTGCCGACGTGGATGTGGTCATCATGTTGCGCCTGCAACGCGAACGCATGCAGAGCGCGCTGCTGCCATCCGAACGCGAATTTTTCAAGCTTTACGGCCTGACCGAGGAACGCATGCAGCTTGCCAAGCCTGACGCCATTGTGATGCACCCCGGCCCGATCAACCGAGGGGTGGAAATCGATTCGCGGGTGGCGGATGGCCCCCAGTCCGTCATCCTGGAGCAGGTCACCAACGGCATCGCCGTGCGCATGGCGGTCATGTCCATGATCATGGGGCCACTGGCGGGAGGCACGGCATGAGCTTACTGATCCGCAACGCCCGCATTATCGACCCCGCCAGCGGCCTGGACGGCCAGCGCAACTTGTTGGTCAACAATGGCCAGATCGCCGCCCTGACCGAAGCCAACGCCGCCATCTCCGCCGATGAGGAAATTGACGCCAGCGGCCTGTGGCTGTTCCCCGGCGCGGTTGACCTCGCCGCCTGGCTGCGCGAACCGGGCCTTGACCACAAAGCCACCCTGCAAAGCGAAACCCTCGCCGCTGCCGCTAGCGGCGTCACCACGCTCTGCTACCAGCCGGAACCGGGCGCCAATTTCGACAGCGCCGCCCAGGTCAAGCTGATTGACGACCTCAACCGCAAGCAGCGTTTTGCCAATGTCGAAGTGCTGGGCAACCTGACCAAGGGGCTGAAAGGCGAATATCTCAGCAACATGGCCAGCCTCAAGCGGGCGGGCTGTGTCGGCGTCACCAACAGCCAGCAACCGTTCCACAGCCTGCAAACCCTGCGGCGGGCGATGGAATACGCCGCCACCCACGACCTGACCGTGTTCATCTACCCGCTGGAGCATGCGCTGGCGGCGGGCGGCTACATGCACGAAGGCGAAGTCTCCACCCGGCTGGGTCTCCCGGCCATTCCGTCGGCGGCGGAAACCGTGGCGGTGGCGCAAACCCTGGCGCTCGCCAGCCACACCGGCGCGCGGGTGCATTTCTGCCGCCTGTCGGCCAAATTGAGCGTGCGCCTGATCCGTCAGGCTAAGGAAAGCGACCTGGACATCAGCGCCGATGTCGCCGCCCACCAGCTGTTCCTCACCGACATGGACGTTTCCGATTTCAACCCGCTTTGCCACGTCATGCCGCCGCTGCGCTCCGCCCGCGACCAGGATGCATTGCGCGAAGGGCTGGCCGACGGCACCATCGACGCCATTTGCTCCGACCATCAGCCGCACGAAGTGGATGCCAAACTGGCGCCGTTCCAGCAGACCGCGCCGGGCATTTCCGCGCTGGAAACGCTGTTGCCGCTGACCCTGCGGCTGGTGGAGGAAAAAGTCCTCAGCCTGCCGGAAGCCCTGCGCAAGATCACTGCCACCCCGGCGCGCATTATCAGCAGCAAGGCTGGCTGCATCAGCGTGGGCGCGCCTGCCGACCTGGTGCTGTTCGACCCGGACGAATTATGGGAGTTGGACTTGAACCGCATGTACAGCGACGGCAAGAATTCGCCATTTGGCGGCTGGAATTTCAACGGCGCGGTCAAACGCACCTTGCTGGCAGGGAAGACCGTCTTCCGTGTTTGACATCGCCCTCTACCAGCCGGAAATCCCCCCCAACACCGGCAATATCATGCGCCTGTGCGCCAACACTGGCTGCCGCCTGCACCTGATCCATCCGCTGGGTTTTTCGCTGGATGAAAAACAGGTGCGGCGCGCCGGGCTGGATTACCGCGATCTGGCGGTGGTGCAGGAACACGACAGTTTCGCCGCCTTCAACCTCTCTATGCAGGAGCGGCGTGTGTTCGCCCTCAGCACCAAGGCTGGCCGCGCCTACAGCGAGACGGCTTTCCAGCCCGGCGATGTGCTGCTGTTCGGCCCGGAAACCCGTGGCCTGCCGGAAGCCTTGCTGCTGGGCCTGCCGGACGAATTGAAACTGCGTGTGCCGATGCTGCCGGACAGCCGCAGCCTCAACCTGTCGAACACTGTGGCGGTGGTGGCGTATGAGGCGTTGCGCCAACAGGGTTTTCCGGACTTGCGGTAGGTTTCTGTCAGGGCTGGCGGCTGCACAAACTTTCCATCACCTTTCCATCGGTATTCAGCTGTTCCTGCACAAATCGTCTTGGCTCAGGCTCATCAGCGCCGCATGTCGTTGTGGCTGGATGTGAAGGTTGTGCTGCTGTCGTTCGCGGTGAATCTTTTTGGTAAACGCCGGGTCAGGCAGCTATTGCTAAACAACAGTCAGTTCCGTAATTGACGGTCATGCAGCTTTGCCAGCAGGGTCAGGGCGACGATAGCACCAAGCAGCGCCAGCGCCATGTCCGACTGTGTATCCCACACATAGCCCTGTGTTCCCAGAAATGCTTCGGCGGAAGTGCCGGAAAGTTCCGCCACCAGCCATTCAATCAGCTCGTAGAAGGCGCTGAGGGCAAGACAAAAGCAGACGATAAAAAAGTTCATCCACCCACGCCCGTTAAACACCTGTTTGCGGATGGCAATTTCGCGGGCAATCAGCGCAGGCACGAAACCCTGCACAAAATGCCCCACCTTGTCGTAATTGTTACGCTCGAAACCGAACCAGCCCTTGAAATAGTCGAACAGCGGCACTTCGGCATACGTGTAATGCCCGCCGACCATCAGGATGATGCAATGAAGCAGGATCAGCCCGTACACCAGCGGCGTCAGCGGAAAAGAACGGCGGGTGAACGCCAGCACCATCAAACCGATCAGGGCAGGCGCGACTTCCAGAATCCAGGTGAAATAATCTTTCGGGTTGATGCCTGACCAGATCAGGACGGCGAAAAACAGGCTCAACCACAGTGCTTGCATCATCAATCATTTCCTCAAAATATCCCTCAAGTCTGCATATCCGCTGCAAACCTGCCACTCATAATGCCAGTTGAGGCCATATAACGAAAAGGGGGAACAGAACCATGCGCATATTTTCACGTTTCATGCTCATCTTCATGCTGGGGTTACTGGCCATGGCGGTCTGGTATGCCAACGAAATCCGGCTTGCCCGTGAGCAAACGCCCACTCTGGTAGCTGCCGCGTTTGAGCAGTATGGGGCAGAACTGACACCTGCGGCGCTTTCCCCTGAGCGCAGGGCCATGTTGCTGGCGGTTGAAGACCCTGCGTTTCTGGCCCATCACGGCGTTGACCTCACCACGCCTGGCGCGGGCATGACCACCATCACCCAGGGCTTGGTAAAACTGCTGTATTTCCCGGAAGGTTTTCACCCCGGTATTGCCAAAATCCGCCAAACCCTGATCGCCCAATACGCGCTGGATGCCTTGACCAGCAAAAACACACAATTGTTGTTGTTCCTCAACATGTCGTATCTGGGCAATGCGGATGGCAAGGGGGGTATATGGTTTCGCCAATGCTGCCCGCACCTATTACGGCAAGGAATTCGCTGCTCTCAGTGACGATGAATTCATGTCTTTGGTCGGAATGTTGATCAGCCCCAACCATTTCAGGCCAGGTTCACCCGCCAGCGCCGAACGGGTGCAGCGCATTTCCGCTTACCTCAAGGGCGAGATTCAACCTGCCAGTCTGCTTGATGTGGAATATGTCGGAAAAACGCAAGGCTCACCAACCGAAGAAATGTTGGTAATGCTGCTTCGGCTAGTGACAGATGCAAAGCCTGAAACAATCGCCTACGGGCAGTAGGCAACAAAGTGACGTTGGCACGGGCGCTTGCGCCTGATGCGCAATCCCAGCAAGATCCATTATAGATAAAAAATCTTGAATAAAATTCTTTTAATGCCATGCGGGTTATGATAGATTTCTGAACAAGTAAATGAACCTTGCATTTTGAATAGTGGATCGCTATTCACGCATAGAGCCTCGCAAAGCATCATCAGCTTGCTCTTTACTAAGGCGGGGACTGCCTACTAGTGCGAATTGCATTGGGTTTCTAGGAAACCAATATCGCACTAGTAGGCGTCCCCGCATCGAGTGTAGCAAGCTGATCTTCTGCCTGAACGAAGGTCATTTACCTCTCAAAATAGCCGACTTCGCGTCGGCTATTTATTTAAATAAAAACGTCAAATGCTCAAAGGGGACGCAGATGAGCCAACTGACGCGCCAACAGCTCTACGACCAGATCAAGGCGAGCTCCAAGGATGAGTACATCCTCAGCGAGATGAAACGCCTGGGCTACTGGAAAGAGGCGGAGCAACCCACGCTGGCCGAATCCCTCATTCAGCGCCGGGGTGAATTGCAGCGCCAGATCAATGCGCTTTCTTCCCAGGCGTCAGACCCTGCCGCCGCCTTGAAAGCCATCCATCAAGAACGCATGGCGGCAGCCCGCCAACAGCGCATCGACACCAAGGTCAAACGCGAAACGGCACGCTACCAACGGGCGTTGGCGTGGCATGAACGCCGTCAGCAACACATCCACTATCTGGGCGACGCCGCCGGATTCCGGCCATCCGCCACTGCGGATGTTGCGGATGTGGAACGCCTGCGCAGCCTGAACCTGCCGGTGTTGTCCAACGCCGCTGAATTGGCGGCAGCCATGGGCGTCACCCTGAATGAACTGCGCTTCCTGACCTACAGCAACCAGGTGGCGCGCATTTGCCATTACCAGCATTTCGCCATCCAGAAAAAATCCGGCGGTGTGCGCCAGATTTCCGCGCCCATGCCGCGCCTGAAACGGCTGCAATACTGGGTGCTGGACAATATCCTGCAACCGCTGGAGCTGACCGAACAGGCGCATGGCTTCGTCAGGGGGCGCAGCATCGTCAGCAACGCCCGTCCGCATGTAGGGCAAAAAGTCGTCATCAACATGGATTTGCAGGACTTTTTCCCCACCGTGACTTACCCGCGCATTTTGGGGACATTCGCCCAACTGGGGTATAACCGGGAAGTGGCCACATTGCTGGCGCTGCTGTGTTCCGAACCGGACACCCAAATGGTGGAAATGGACGGGAAACGTTACTACCTGAACCAATCCACCCGGCGTTTGCCGCAAGGCGCGCCCACCAGCCCAGCCCTGAGCAATGTGATCTGCCGCCGCCTTGACCGGCGCTTGCAGGGGCTGGCGCACAAACATGGCTTCACCTACACCCGCTATGCGGATGACCTGACGTTTTCCGGGGACAACACCGCAGCGATCCGCGCCTTGTTGCATTGGGCAAGGGCAACTGTGACGGAGGAAGGCTTCAACCCGCATCCCGACAAGACCCGCATCATGCAGCAGGGACGGCGGCAGGAAGTGACCGGGATTGTGGTCAACCAGCAGTTGTCGCTGGAGCGCCAGGAGCTGAAGCGTTTCCGCGCCCTATTGTTCCAGATCGAAAAAGACGGTTACGCGGGCAAATCCTGGGGCAATGGCTTCAACCTGCTGGCCAGC
The DNA here is from genome assembly GCF_035668035.1 of Candidatus Thiothrix phosphatis. Taxonomy (NCBI): domain Bacteria; kingdom Pseudomonadati; phylum Pseudomonadota; class Gammaproteobacteria; order Thiotrichales; family Thiotrichaceae; genus Thiothrix; species Candidatus Thiothrix phosphatis. The sequence goes on from NZ_JAYMYJ010000137.1 coordinate 36,678, forward strand.
ATCAAAAGCTATGGGCATTACGTGCGGATGGTGCATCCGGAAAAAGGCGAGCGTTTCCTGGCGCAGATCGCCGCCATCCAGCAAAAGCATGGCAAGCCGGACGGAAACGGGCGCGCTTGGGGGCGCACGACGGATACGTTCCGCACCCGTTCCGCCCAGGGGCAAGCGCCGCTGGAAGGCTTGCGGGTCGCGCCGGTGCAGCCTGCGCCGCCACTGGAACAACTGATCCAGCACCGCGATGTGCTGCCGCAAGTGCAGGCGGCGCTGGGTTTGCAGCCGGTTGCAGAGGCCGCTTCGACGGACATTTCCCCTTCGGCTAGTGCGGAGGGGCAGGCTGCTGGCGAATCTTCCGGCGGCTTGGTCAACACACTCCTGTCCTTTTTGCGGAGGTGACAAGCATGCAACTGACCCGGCGCACAACCCTGCGTTTTCAGGAAGGCTCTTCCGACAAAGTCTATGAAGTCGACATCGTGGCGGTGGACGGCGGCCATCTGGTGAATTTCCGTTACGGGCGTTCCGGCAAGGCGCTGACCGAAGGCTGCAAGACCGCCAGTCCGGTGGCCTTGCCGCAAGCCGAAAAGGTCGCCAACAGCCTGCTGGTCAGCAAAATGAACAAAGGCTACCAGGTGCTGATGGGCTATGACCCGGTCAGTGGTGAAACGGTGGGTGCGCTTACCGCCGCCGCCAGCAACGCCGCCCCGCGCAAAGGCAAGCAGACGCAACAGCGCGAACAGCGTATCCGCGAACGCCTGTCCCAATTCGCGGAGGGCAAGCAGGACGCTGGCGGGCTGATCGAAGGTTTCAGCCTGACCCGCAGCCTCTGGAAGGCCGGGGAATTGCGCATTCCCGAATTGTCCCCGGCGTTGCAGGCGGTGCTGGAGCATCCGCCGGGAGTCACCCGCGCCGACCCGATGTTCTATTACGCGCTGGCCTGGGCCGCTGGGCGCAGCCGCGACGCCGCCGTCCTGCCGTTACTGGACCAGATCAAGGATAAGGTTCCGGCGCACCTTTACCAGTTCGCCTGTTTGCAGGCTGGGCGGGGAGTGCAGGAATGCCTGCCGGAGCCGGAAGAGGCTTTGGATGTCGCCGCTGTGGTCAGCGCCATCCAGTCATTTGACCATTACGCCGCCATGTCATTTAACGTCCTGACGGAAAAGGATCACGCCTATATCCAGCATGTGCTGCACTGGCATGGGCTGACGGACGCTGTGCGGCAAGCGTTGGAACGCACGGTGCTGGGCGACGCTGACCAGGATTGCCTACAACTGCATTTTTCTGCGGAAGACTACGCGAAAATCAGCGCCGGGAAGGCTGCGTTCCCGGCATTGCAGCCCGCCATCCTGGATGTGTTGCGCTACCACTATAATGCGTTGCTCGATAATGAGGCGCAGAAATATGCCAGCGATTTTGCGCTTTACACCGAGTTGCTCACCCAGATCAATCTGGAACAAGCGCTGGATAACAGCTACTACATTGAGCGCGCACGGGAAGGCAATCTCCGGTACATGTGGGACAGTGCTGCCCGCAACCTGAAAAACGCCCTGAAAGCCACCGGCAAGGTCAAGGACATCAATAGCCTGTGGCAGCGGGTGATCAATTACTACAACTTGCAGTCCAGCAAACAGTCGGCAGTGTCCGCAGAGCGTTTGCAGCAATGTTATGCGGTTTTGCGGGAGCAGCAGGCTTACGATGAAGTGGTCAACCAACGTGTGCCCACGCTGCGTGCCGATGGTTACTTTTACCGCTATCAGCAGGATTTCAGCCCGGAACTGGAAAGCCGATACGACACTTCTTTGGCTTACCACATAAAACGGCTGTTCAATGACCGCTTCGCCGCGTTGCGGCAGGAGGCGCTCAAACCGCGTGGGCGTCTGTTGGAACAATACGACCGGCATGTGACGGCATTGTATGCGCGTGCCAGCGTCCAGCCAGAATACCGCGAGGCGGCGCTGGAAGCCATCCGGCTCGCGCCGGTGAACCAGTCGTTCACGGCGGCTTTCCGCAAGCTCTACAAGATGGCGGAATTCCTGGATGACTTCCCGGCGCTGGCGGTGCTGAACCACCGGATCGAGACAACGCCGGATGAAGGCAAGCGCCAGCCGTGGCGTGATGAAAACCCTGCGTTCACCCAGCAGAGCCGCCGTTACCTGCGGCGGCGCACGGTGCGGCTGTTGCGCAAACTGGGGAAATTCGCCCCGCCTGCTTACCTGCAACTGGCGCAGGCAATCCTGCTGTTGGTGGATGACGCCTCCCCAGCCGCGCAACGCAGCGCCAAAAAGCAGTTGGTGTATTTCCCGCAATTGGCGGCGGCCAACTTTATCCTGCATCGCCATAGCCATGTGTATGAGCAGGACTTCAAGGGCGATTGGGCGTTGTATGAAAACCGGGGCAGTGAAGCCAGCCAGCCGGAAGCTTTCGCCAGCGCATGGGCCTATGCCGGGCCGGAACTGCTGACGCTGTTGCTGCAATGCAAGGCGGCGGTGGTCAATGATTTCGCCTTGCGCCGGTTGCAGCCGCAAACTGCCTTTTTGCAGGAGCAGCCGCGCGCTGTGTGGCTGCAATTGTTGCTGCGCCCTTACGAAAACACCGCGACGCTGGCGGTGGGGCAATTGGCCGGGAGCCTGCACGAGCTGGAAGTGATGCACGCGGTGCTGCGGGCGCAGTTCCCCAGCGTGCGCCAGCATGCGTTGCGCCAATTGACCGCTGACCATTTCCAGCAAAACCGGGCATTGCTGCCGCTGTTGCTGCTGTCTGAATACGATGACGTTTATCAGTTGGCGAAAGATTACCTGTACACGGCGCAGGCGGATTATCCGGCGCTGGCCACCACCTTGCTGGAAGGCTTATTGGCGGCGGATGAAAACCGGCGCGTGCTGCTGCCGCGCCTGCAATGGCTGCTGACCCAGCCCTTGCATGCGCAGGTGGCGCTGGCACAGTTGCAGGCGTTGCTGGCACATCCGGAAGCTGGCGTGCAGCATTTGGGGGCTATCCTGCTGGCGGATTCGGATTACGCCTTTGAGGCATTGGGGGATTGCTTCGCGCTGATGGCCGCCTCCGCATTCGAGGAAGTGCGGGCGGGCGCGGTGGCGTTGCTGGCGAAACTGGATGACGCCGGTAAGCGCCGTTATCTGGATTTGCTGTGCAATGCCCTAACGGACACGGCAGCTTACCCGCAGCAGGCCGCGTTGCAGGTATTGCGGGAAGTGGCTGACCCTGGCCTTCAGCAAGCGGTGTTTGCGCACATCCTGCCGGTGTTGTTCCGGGCCGAGCCGGTGGAGGGTTACAGCGACGCCATGCTGGCTATCGTGCAGGCGCTGGCGGCAATGCACCGGACGGTGGATGCGGATGTGCTGTGGCGTTTGTTGGCCGCCCGCAGCAAATTGGCGGAACGGGCGGGCGCCATCCTGCTGGGCGCGCAGCCGGATAGCATTTTCTCCATCAAGCAATGGGCAATACTGACGAAAAACCCAACTTTGCAGGTGCGCAACACGGCGATGCAGGCGTTGCAGGCGTTGCAGGCCAACCGTGCGCAGGTGGCGGAGCAGTTTGCAGAAGCGGTGCGGATACTGGATAACCGCTGGGATGACACCCGCGCGTCCGCGATCGCTTTCTTCCGGGGCTTCCCGGATGACTTCTGGAGCAGTGAGCGGGTGGTGGCGGTGTGCGACAATGTTTACGCTGACGTGCAGCAGTTCGGGCGCGACTTGGTCTTGCGCAGTTTTGCGCAGGGGGCGGGCGAACAGTATTTGCTGCAATTGAGCCAGCATCCCGCCAATGGGGTGCAGTTGTTCGTGTCCCATTTCCTGGAGCAGCACGCGGGCGGCAAACCGGCAGTGATTTTGGCGCTGGCGGGTTATTTCCGGACAATGCTGTCGCTGGTGAACCGTGGCCGTTTGCTCAAGGATCGCGTCATTGCCTTCCTGTTCAAGGCGGCGGCGGAAGATGAGCAAGTGGCGCGCATGGTGGCGGATCTGTTCACTGACCAGTCGTTGAGCACGGTGATTGCGGACAAATCCCGCTATATCAGGACACTGTTTGAATTGCATAACCGCTACGGCATTGAGCAGACGCCGATCAAAGTGGTTGCGCCGCCGGTGAGGGCTTTCTGATGGAGTTTTCCAGACACTATAACGGCGCTTCACAAGTCGCCAGCAATGGGCGTGAAACCAATATGACGTTTGCGCCGGACACCCTGCGCGACCCGACCTTCTTTGTGGCGGATCTGGCGCAGCACATCCCGTTCCGCGAAGCCATGTCCGCGCTGCATCAGGTGGTCGTGTCCGACATGGCTTACCAGCCGAAGGACAAAACCGATTACAAGGCGTGGCTCAAAACGCAGGAAGATTTGTTCCTGGCGGAAGCCGCCGCCCGGCAGGGTGAGATCAAGGCGCAGTTGGAGGCTTTGCGCCGGGAACTGCGCACGGTGCAAAACGCAGAGCAGGCGACGCTGGCACCGTTTTATCAGGCGCGTTCCCGCTATTTCCAGTACCTGTACAAGCACGACATTGATGCGTGGTTTGTGCTCGACCCGGTGATCAGCGTGCATCCGGACAGCATTTTCTTTGAATGCTTTTCGCAGGATGAATCTAGCTACGGCAAGCTCAGTTGCAGTTACGAGGTGTTCCAGCACATCAGCGAGCACGCGTATGGCACGACCAATATCGACTATTCGCATGAGCTGTATCAGGAATTCCAGAAAATCCGCGATTACAAGCGCACCCAATTCGTGGTCGACCCGTCCGGTTTCGCGGTGAAAACCCAACTCAGCGATGATTTCAAAGAGGAAAAGATCGATTTGCCGGATAGTTGGGTGCGCGGTTTCCTGCAAGTCAGCTCTGCCATGAGCCTGCCGTTTGCACAGTTCGACCTGCATCCGGTGGATATGTACAACATCCTGCTGTTCTTGCGGCGGCATAAGGAAAAGAGCGGGCCGCGTTCGCTGCGCTTTCGCCTGACGCCAGACCAGCCGGTGGAAGTGCGGTTTGACCCGTGGGGGGAGGTGCTGACGTGTCCGCGCAGCCTTTACCATGGCGGCAAGGCGGAGGAAATCCGCATCTGGGGGCGGCGGCGGCTGTTCATCCTGGAGCGCCTGTTGCCGATCGCCAAGCGTTTCCGCATCAGTTTGCTGGGGTCGGGGCTACCCAGCTTCTGGATAGCGGATATGGGCGGCATGAGTTTCACCCTGGGCTTGTCCGGTTGGAGCGCCAACGATTTTTCGCGCATGGGCAATTTTGACCTGATGGCCCCGCGTGGCGAGGTCGACAGCGCCACCGCCGAACGGGTGTTCGCCGCGTTGCAGACCACCTGGGTGGAAAGCGCGGAGGCGTTGGCGCTGCGGTTGGGGCTGGACAGCCTGACGGTGAAGTCCGCACTGGGGATTTATTCGCAATACGGGCGGGTGCTGTATGACATGGAGCGGGATGTGTACCGCCTGCGTGAACTCAGCAAAGACCCGTTGCCAATGGAGCAGTTGCGGTTCGGCAATGAACGCGAAGCCCGGGCTGACAATTTCCGCAAGGCCGGTCTGGTGACGGGTCTGGCGCAGGAGGAACAGCAGGATGGCCGCGTGCGCATCCGTGGCGAAGTGATGGACAACGCCCGCGCCTATCAGCCGGAGATTACGCTGGATGCGGACCAACGTCTGGTGGACGCCGCTTGCCAGTGCCATTTCCACCTTCAGAACCAGCTGAAGCAAGGGCCGTGTGAACACATGCTGGCCTTGCGGCTGGAGGCTGCCTCCCTGCAACGTTAGCGATGCCGTGTCAACTACCGGAATGCCCTGATTTCATACCGTGTATTCGCTGGAAGTGCTGAATGCGTCAGCGGCTTCCAGTATACTCGCTGATTTTCAGACATAAACCTAACGCAGATGATGTCGCATGGCTAATTACGACCTTTCCACTTTTCAGGGGCTGATTCAGGCGCTCCAGGACTACTGGGCGCAGCATGGCTGCGTCATCATGCAACCGTATGACATGGAAATGGGCGCGGGCACCTTCCACCCGGCGACCTTCCTGCGCGCAATTGGCCCTGAGCCGTGGCGCGCCGCCTATGTGCAGCCTTCCCGCCGCCCCACCGATGGCCGTTACGGCGAAAACCCCAACCGCTTGCAGCACTATTACCAGTTCCAGGTGTTGCTGAAGCCGTCGCCGGACAACATCCAGGATCTGTACCTCGGCTCGCTGAAAATGCTGGGATTCGACCCGTTGGTGCACGACATCCGCTTCGTTGAGGACAATTGGGAATCCCCCACCCTGGGTGCCTGGGGTTTGGGCTGGGAAGTGTGGCTGAACGGCATGGAAGTCACCCAGTTCACCTACTTCCAGCAGGTCGGCGGGCTGGATTGCCGCCCGGTCAGCGGGGAAATCACCTACGGCCTGGAACGTCTGGCCATGTACATGCAGGGCGTGGAAAGCCTTTACGACCTGGTCTGGACCAAAGGCCCGCAGGGCGTGGTGACCTACGGCAACGTATACCACCAGAATGAGGTCGAGCAGTCCACCTACAACTTCGAATACGCCAGTGTGGAAGACCTGTTCCACACCTTCGACGTGTGCGAACGCGAAAGCCAGCGCCTGATCGAGGTGGGTTTGCCCTTGCCTGCTTATGAGCAGATGTTGCGCGCCTCGCACACCTTCAACCTGCTGGATGCGCGCAAGGCCATTTCCGTCACTGAGCGTCAGCGCTTCATCCTGCGTGTGCGCACCCTGTCCCGCGCCATTGCCGAAGCCTATTACAACGCCCGCGAAGCCCTCGGCTTTCCCATGTTGCAAACAGAAGACAAGGCGGCCTGATCATGATCGACTTACTGGTAGAAATCGGCACCGAAGAACTGCCGCCCAAAGCCCTGAAAAAACTGTCTGAAGCCTTTACCGACGGCATTGTGGCCGGTCTGCAAGATGCTGGCCTGCAAGCGCATGGCGTCTTCCCTTACGCCGCCCCGCGCCGCCTCGCCGTGTGGCTGCAAGGCGTACCGGTACGGCAGGAAGACCAGACCATTGAGCGCAAGGGGCCGGCGGTGCAGGCCGCGTTCGACAAGGACGGCAACCCGAGCAAGGCGGCGGAAGGTTTCGCCCGTTCCTGTGGGGTGGCGTTCGCCGCGCTGCAACGGGTGGAAACCGACAAGGGCGCTTGGCTGGTGTTCCGCCAGCAGCAGCAAGGGCAGGACACCGCCGACCTGTTCCCCGCCATCGTGGAAAAATCCCTCGCTGGCCTGCCCATCCCGAAACGGATGCGCTGGGGCAGTGGTGCGGCTGAATTCGTGCGCCCGGTACATTGGGTCGTGATGCTGGCGGATGACGCCATCGCTGACGCCAAGGTGATTGACGCGGAGATCCTTTCCATCCGCACGGGCCGTCATAGCTATGGGCACCGCTTCCACGCGCCCGCCCCGCTGGAAATCGCCAAGCCCTCCACTTACGCCGAGCAGTTGGGTGGGGCTTATGTCATCGCCCGCTTCGCCGCCCGCCGCGAAATGATCCAGCGCAAGGTGGAGGCGTTGGCGGCTGAACTGGGCGGCAAGGCCATCATGCCGGAAGGGCTGCTGGACGAAGTCACTGCGCTGGTGGAATGGCCGGTGCCGGTCGCAGGCCGTTTCGAGGAGCGGTTCCTGGATGTGCCGCAGGAAGCCTTGATTTCCACTATGCAGGATAACCAGAAATATTTCGCGCTGGTGGACGCCGACGGCAAACTGATGCCGCGCTTCATCACCATCGCCAATATCGAAAGCAACGATGTGGCGCAGATTTCCGCTGGTAATGAACGGGTCATCCGCCCGCGTTTCAGCGACGCCGAATTTTTCTGGAACCAGGACAAGAAGCAACCGCTGGAAAACCGCCGCGAACAGCTCAAGAGCATGGTGTTCCAGCAGAAACTGGGCACGCTGTACGACAAATCCGGGCGGGTGGCGCAACTGGCCGCCACCATCGCCAACCAGTTGGGGGTCGACGAAAAGCTGGCGGTGCGCGCCGCCGAACTCGCCAAGTGCGATCTGGTGACCAGCATGGTGTTTGAATTCACCGAATTGCAGGGCGCGATGGGCCGTTACTACGCCCAGCATGACGGCGAGCCTGCCGAAGTCGCCACCGCGATGGAAGAGCAGTACATGCCGCGTTTCGCCGGTGACGAACTGCCTTCCACCGCCACCGGCCGCATTCTGGCGCTGGCGGAACGCCTCGACACGCTGGCCGGGATTTTCGGCATCGGCCAGAAACCGACCGGGGCGAAAGACCCGTTCGCCCTGCGCCGCGCTGCCCTCGGCGTCCTGCGCATCCTGATTGAACAGCAACTGCCGCTGGATCTGGCGGATTTGCTCGACAAGGCCGCTGATGGCCTGACGCCGCAGCTTGGCAAAAAGCCGGATACGCAGGAGGCGCTGGATTACATCCTCGACCGCCTGCGCGCCTACTACCAGGAACAGGGCATCGGCGCGAGTTTGGTGGATGCGGTCGCTTCCCTCAAACCCACCCAGCCATTGGATTTCGACCGCCGGGTGAAAGCCGTGGCCGCCTTCCGCGCCTTGACCGCCGCCGAAAGCCTGGCTGCCGCCAACAAGCGCATCAGCAATATCCTCAAGAAAGTCGAAGGCGTGCTGCCGGAAACGGTCAATGCTTCCCTGTTGCAGGTGGAGGCGGAAAAGGTGCTGGCGGCGGCTGTACAGGCGCAGCAGGGCAAGGTTCTCCCGCTGTTTGCCGCCGGGGCGTATGAGGATGCGCTGTTGTCATTGGCGGAACTGCGCGAGCCAGTAGACCGTTTCTTCGATGATGTGATGGTCATGGCGGATGATGCAGCGCTGAAAAACAACCGCATTGCGCTGCTCAACCAGATGCGCGGGCTGTTCCTGCGCGTGGCGGATTTGTCCGTCCTGTAAACTTTAGCGGAACTCTGCCGTCGGGGTGCGCACCGCATCCAGGCGGTAGGGGGACGGGTCAAGGCAGGGTTTGTTCCCCAGTATCCGGTCCACCAGCAATTGCACGGACGCCAGCCCCAGCACCACGCCGTTGCGGTAGTGTCCGGCATTCACATACAGCCCGGCGATGTCCGGATGTTCGTCGATATAAGGCACGCCATTGGGGGAGCCGGGGCGCAGGCCGCTCCAGTGGTTGGGGATCGGCAAATCCCGCAGGGCTGGCATGATGGCGTAAGCGGCGGCTTTCAGCTCTGCGTGCGCGGCGGCGGTGGTGTGCTTGTCAAAGCCGCGCATTTCCACCGTGGAGCCGCACAGGATACGCCCGTCCTTGCGTGGAATCAGATAACGCCCCTGGCTCAACACGATGCGTTGCAGCAGGCCACGCGGCCCACGGAACAGGATCATTTGCCCCAATACCGGGCGGACATCCACCTTCAGCGCCTGCATTTCCGGAAATAACCCTGTCCATGCGCCGGTCGTGAGGATCACGTTGTCAGCATGGAAAACCTCATCCCCCAGGCGCACCCCGGTGACGCGCCCATTGGCGGTTTCCAGCCCGGTGACGGGGTAGTGCTCGGCGATTGTTACGGGTAACAGGCGCAGGCTGGTGCGCAGCGCGTGGGCGATGCGTGGATTGCGCACTTGCCCCAGTTCCGGGAAAAACAGGCCACTGCGGAAGCTGTCCGCCAGTTGCGGCTCACAGGTTGCCAAGGCTTCCGCTGTCGTCAAATGTTGCAGTCCATAACCCCAGGTCTGCGCCCACTCCTGCGCGGCGGGGTATTCTTCATCTTCGGCAAACAGCAGGCCGGAGCGTATCCACTGTGGGTCGACGCCGGTTTCTTCGCGCAGGGTTGCGCACAGGGTCGGGTAATGCTGCTGGCTGTAACGGGCAAGTTGTGAAACGGCTGCCGGGTAACGCCACGGATACAGCGGCGAAACGATGCCGCCTCCCGCCCAGGTGGATTCACTGCCAAGCTCGCCCTGGTCAATGATCATGACCTTGAGACCGGCTTTATGCAGGGAACGGGCGGTCAGCATGCCCAACAGGCCACCGCCGACAATAATTGCGTCTTTCATTCGACATCTCAGCAACAGGGGGGCTTAAAGTATACGGAGACGCAGCAGGGGCATCCAGCCATGCCGCGCCCTATCTTTGGAAAATCCTGGGTCTGGCACCGTTTCCATCAATTTTATCAGCGCAGGGTTGCGGTGACATCGCCAATCATGTCTATCAAGTGCTTGGACGAGATGACACCGATCACCGCATCCTGGTCAGCGTTGCCGCTTCTGCTGATCAGCGCGATGTCCCGCTTCTCCTGGTAAAACTGCGCAATGGCCGCTGTCAGGGTCGTGCCTGGACGCAGGACGACGAAATGTTTTTTCTTCAGGGATTGCACCGGAACTTCGTGGTCAAGGTGGCTGCTGTGCAAGTCCACCACGCCGACCACCTTGCCGCCTTCGGTAATGCAGGCGAAATCCTTGTCGCTGGCGGTCATGTCCTGCTCTGACAAAAAGACGATATTGCGGGAAGCTATATCGTTGATCACGACGTGTGAGCCCAGGTCGGCGACCAGTTCTTCGGGGATCATCTGCCCACGCCGGTTCAGCTTCAGGGTGTAAATGTCGCCTTTCATGAAATGGCGGCGCAATGCATAAGCGACGCTGACAGCCGTCATGATGGGCAGGATGGCGTTATAGTCCCGCGTCATTTCATAGACGATGATGGCGGCGGTCAGTGGGGCGCTGGTTGTGCCCGACACCATGGCGGCCATACCCGTCACCGCGAAGACGACCGGATTGACGCCGCTGCCTGGGAACAGCAGGGTGACAAGGTTCCCAAACAAAGCCCCCAGCACTGCGCCCAGGAACAGGGACGGTGAAAAGACGCCGCCAGAGCCGCCGGAGCCGATGGTCAGGCCGGTGGCCAACACTTTCGCCGCCAGTAGGAACAGCAGGAAGCCAGGATGGCTGATGACGTTGGTCAGGGTGTCCTGGATCGTGGCGTAACCGACCCCCTGGACGTAGTAATGGCCGAATTGGAGGTAAATGCTGTAGAACATGGCGCCCAGCAGCAGCGTGCCAATCATGTGCCGCACGTAAGCGTTGACGGGGATTTTTTCAAACAGGTCTTCCGCGAAATAGATGCTGCGGATGAAAACCATTGAAAACAGGCCAATGATGGCACCCAGCGGGATGGCCAGCAGGGAAATCAGCACCCCTTTGCTGGTGTCGGCCCCAAACAGCGCAGGGATGTAGAACGCAGGCTCATCACCAATCAGGTAGTGCCCTACGTTGGCGGAAATGACCGCTGCGATGGCGACTGGGAGGACAGTCCTGCTGTTGATCGACACCAGCAGCAGTTCAATCGAAAACAGGATGCCGCCCAGCGGCGCGTTGAAGGTGGCGGCGATCCCAGAACTGGCGCCGCAGGCGATCAGCAGGTTGCGCTGGCTGACGCTGACCTTGGCCAGCCTGCCGACAAAGGAGCTGAGGGCAGCGGAAATCTGGATAATGGGCCCTTCCCGCCCCAGCGAACCGCCGGTGCCGATAGTAATGGCGGAAGCCAGCGCCTTGACGATGCTGACATTGCCCGGAATCAAGCCACGTTTGTGGTAAATGGCGCTCATCACTTCCGGCACGCCATGCCCTTTGGCTTCAGGGGCAAAGTTGCGGATGAGGAAAACGACAACCAAGCCGCCGAGGACAGGCGCGAAAATGATCATCCAGCCCAGATAGGAGGCAGGCGTGTGAATATTGGCATCGTATTGCGTAGAGAATTGCCCCAGAAAGGCGGCGTTATGGATGATGGCGATGAGGAGACGGAACAGCCATGAAAAAATGCCAGCGAGGACGCCAATGGCGATGGCGATGAGGCAGAGTGCGCCCAGGCTTCTGGAGATCAGCTTTGAATTGTCCAACGGTTTACCTCAGTGTCCACAAGATTTAGGTGGGGCTCCTTGTTGTTGGGAAGGCTCTGCGGCCTTCTTTCTGAGGCGGCCCACCATAACACAGGATGGCGGCGATTTCGAGGCGGGGTGGCGGCACGTTTTATTGGGGGGTGTGCTCGCCCAGCAATGGGCTGTCATGGGCGGAGAGGTAAGCGTCATCAATGGTTTGGCTGATGCGTTGGACGCAACTGCGGCAGTCGCCTGAGCGGCAGTGGCCAGCCAGGACGCCGAATGTCGCCCAGCCACCAAGGGATTGGAAGCCTGTCTGGGTTCCCGCCATGCGGATGAATTTGCCCTGCCGGAAATAATGCAGGCAGGGGATGCTGCGAAACGGGTCTGGGAAGCTTGATTCCTGGTCAATGGCTTCCTTCAGGATGACGTTGGCCAATTCCCAGTTGCGCAGGGCGCACAGGCCCACCGCCAGCAGGCGGGAACAGGTGGCGTCAAAGGCGCTGCTTTGGCGGGCGGTCTGGATTTCGACTTCGGTGATTTCCGTATCCCCCCGGTGCTGGCATTCCAGCGCAAAGATGCAATGGGCCAACGCATTGTCCGGGTTCAGCTCCAGGGCTTGCAGGCACAATTGCCGCCACCTGCCGAGCACGCCTGCCTTGCCGGGGACATTCAGCAGCAGCGCATACAGGCACAGGATGGCGAAGTGCAGATAGGCGAGGGCGTCATCATGGTAAAGCTGGGTGCGCTCTTCGCAGGCTTGCAGGAACGCCTGGAAGCTGTTGCGGGAAAGGTCTTCCTGCACGAAATGGACATGGGTGGCCAGCACCCGGTAGTGGGCGGGGATGGTGGCCTGCCCGCGCCAGTACCGGCTCCAGTAAGCCAGCGCCACGCCTTGGTTGAGGCTGAAGGCTTCCTGCACCAGATGGGTGTAAATCCTGTCCAGTTGTTTGGGGGAGTAAAGCAGGGGCAGTGCAAAGTCGCTGGACCAGACGGTTTCCCCTGTCCTGGCATGCAACAGCGTTTGCCTGACGGTGAAGGTGCGGCCATCCTTCTGGACTGAGGAGCGTAGGATGAATTCAGCGCGATGCTGCACGCGGGCGTATTCCAGTTCATCCTGGCCGATAGGTAAGGAGGCGTGGTCTGCCAGCGCAATCCGCACCTCATGCAGGCGCCCCAACGCCACCGGCAGGCCGGAGATCAGGTTGTAAACCAAGTTGCGGGTGGCGTTGTCCGGGATTCCGGCAGGGTCTTGGCAGCTGATATAGATTCGCGGCCCCACGGACTGGATGCTTTTGACATCCAGTTCCAGCAACGGCTCCTGCCGCTGATGCTCGGGTTGCGTCACCAACTCCTTGAAAACAGGCTCGTAACTGCCCACCGGCAACTGGATATGCAGCGTGCTGCCCCGGCCCTCGGTGGCGTAGTATTCTTCCAGCAGCTTGCGGACTCGGCCTGCTTCTACCCGCACGGCAGGGTTTTCAGTGGGGCAGTAATCGGTGGAGCGCCCCAATGCTTCAACCGCGATGCCGTATTGGGTGATTTTATCCCCCCTTCCCGCCAATTTCTCGGCAATAATATAGGCCAAAAAATTGCTTGCCTGTTTTTTGTTCTCGAATATACGGCTGGTAAGCAGCCGTTTTAGTTCCAGACGGATATTATCCTTATCAACCATACTGCGTGCTTGTCGTTGAATGGACGTGTAATAGGGGGAACCACAGGTCTTTGTCAAGCCCAAATCCAGCCGGTTGGCAGAGAGCGTGTAACGGGTCTCTGCACGGATTTTCATAAAATAAAAATATGGTGACGTTCCTGTCTGAGTGTAAATCCCTATTGCAAGCTACTATACCGCAATATATTTTTTGAACAAGTCTTAATCAGAATTATTTTAGGCAGGTTAATCTATTGGGAAATCCCCCGGCTTTGCCGGGGAGACGTGCATAGTTTGACA
>NZ_JAYMYJ010000138.1:0-7035 GCF_035668035.1 Candidatus Thiothrix phosphatis
GGTGGGTCAGTTTTCAATTGATGGGGTGGGTCAGTTTTACATCGGTGGTGACAGCTGCCCGGCAGGAGATATTCCGGCGCTGCAAGGACGGTCTGGACAATGCCCATATCGTGGTGGCCTTGCTGGATGGAACACAGGTGGACGATGGCACAGCTTGGGAAATAGGTTACTTCTTCAGCCGCAAATCAGCAGGGCAAACCATCATCGGTATCCGCACCGATTTCCGCAAAGCCGGTGAATCCGCCACTGCCATTGTCAATGCCATGATTGAGATGGCGTGTGACAAGATTGTGCATGACCGAGATGATCTGGTGGGTGTTGTATTGCAGGCATTGGAACAGCCATCAGCTCGCCAGTGATAGCCGGAATCTGTAGCATAAAGCCCGGTTAGCTCCCATCAGTAGCAGGTAGCTTTGCCAATATCCAGTCCGGTTGGTAACGTTTGCCAGCCAATAGGGAATCCCACAGGATGAAGGTTTCGAAAGGGATGGTGGTGAGGTTGGTGTGGTTATCCTTGAGCAAGCGGAAGGTCTTCAACAAACGTTGTACCCGTAGTTTCCCTGCGGCCTCCAACAACAGCACCACCGGTTTTTCCAATCCCGGTAATGAATGCTGACCTGCCCGGTTGCGAACCACCCAGGCACTGGCCTGACCACTACCCGCCAGCACATAACAGAAGGTTTGCCCTTCTTCAAACAGCAGTCCTTTGTGCTGCTTACCTGCTACAACTTGTGCAGGACGGCCTGCCACCAGACGCAGTGAATACAGCCCATGTTTGCCTGTCAGCAGCAGATTTGGGTATGCGTCCGGCATTAATGGTGTGCTGTCTGGGTGTTTGCAGGATTGCTGTTATTATTCCTTTGTACCGCAGCCAGTTGTTGGACTTCCAGTTCACGGATACTTTTTGCCATGCTGCGCGGCAGGTAAACAACCACAGGTTCCCAACCCTCCGGGATACCTTGTTCCGGCATGATTTCCCGCATCAGACCAATAGCGGCTTCACGGGCAGCATCCAGTTCTGATAGGTTCAGGTGCTGCCATGCAGTGGCAACCCTACCAACGGATTTCCTGACGGCCTCTTTGGAAATATCCAGTACAGAGGCTGCTGTCTCCAGCGTTTCCCCTGCAACCAGTACCCGCCATGCTGCTTGTTGGGGACGTTCCCTAAAACGTTTCAGGGTGGCAACTGCCCGCCTGAAATCCTCCTCTGACAACCTACAGTTGATCATGGATGACCTTTAACATCGCTTTGTTGAGAACAATCGTGCGGGTTGGTGTTTGCAGGAAAATCTCTTCGTCTCCCACCCGGAAATTGACTACATTTTCCGGCTTATGTTCTGCCTTTGGGGCAACTTTGGGTTTGCTTCCATCCTGTTGTACGCTTGCAGGCACTGGCTTGTGTTCAACCGAAGCTACAACAGTGGCAACAGCCGGTTTTGGTTCGGTCTGAACAGGCGTAACGGCCTCCATTGACCCGGAATTTGTAGCAGATACGGGGGTTTCGTCCTGGTTAGCACCGGCTGGCTTTGGTCTGTCCATCTGGAAAAACAACTCGGCTACTTTTTCCCGCAAACTGCCCCGTGATTCCGGGTGCTGGATCCAGTTTTCAATGAATTGTTTGCCCTCTTCCGGGTGCTTTTCCGTGAAACGGGCGAGCTGATAAGTACCCATCACATCGGTGCTGTCCCCCTCTTCAATGAAGGTTTCGATGATGCCGCCAACAGTGCCAATTTTGACCCGCTGCGAGATCCACGCTTTGGGTTTTCCCAGTGACTCTCCGGCAGACTTGGCTGATCCACAAAGCTCACACATTTTCATGACTGCCCGCACTTCATCCAACAGAGTGAAGCCTTCCCGGTCAATGTTCTCAATGATCTGGGCTGCTGCTAGGGCAGTTTGTTCAAATTCGCGTACTACAGCAGGAATGGTATTCAGACCAGCAATCTGTGCAGCCCGCCAGCGACGTTCACCGGCCACAATGATGTAGCTGTCAAACGCATTCCCATTACGTACCACAATCGGTTGAATGACACCTTGTGCCTTGATGGAATCCGCCAGTTGCTGCAACTTTTCGGGGTCAATCGACTTGCGGGGTTGTTCTGGGTCGGGGGAAATCTGGTGCAATAGCAACTCGGCAATGACGGTAGTATCTGCTTCCAGTTCTGCGGCTAGGGAACCTAACCCGAAATCATCCTGTTTCATCCTTTGTTCCTCATGCCCATTTTTTCCATAATTTCCGCCATGACTTCCAGCATCTCGACTGCGGCTACCCGTGCAGCACCACCGTTGGGTTTGTCCCATACAGCCTTGCTGTCGTAGGCAGCATTGGCAATAGCTGAGCGGTCTGCCAGTGGATTAGCAATCAACTGTCCCGGCAGCAGCTCCTGGAATTTCTTCACCATTTCCACCTGTTGTGAATTCCGGCTGTTCCAGCGGTTCAGCACCAGTCCGAGAAATTTCAGGGACGGGTTGTGTTTGCTGCGCACTGCCTTGATTTTGGCGTACAGGGACTTGACCCCACGGATGCTGTACGCATCAGGGATAACAGGAGCTACAGCAAAATCAGACGCAATTAACGGGGCCAGCATGGAGAATCCCATGGATGGAGGGGTGTCCAGGATCACCAGATCAAAAGTGGCAGCGAAGCTGCGCAAGCGTTGCCGATATAGCTGCACGCTCTCAAACGGCAGGCGTTCAATTCCCAATAATCCGTTGTCAGCGGGTATCAGTTTGAAGTCTTCACCGTCAATGCTATGCATGGGTGCTTCCTGCCCTTCCAGAAACAGGGCTGATGCTCCGGCTGTAGGTGACTCAACATTGAAGAAAGCACTGATATTACCTTGGGCATCCATGTCGATGATCAGGACAGATAGCTTCTTGCTACGTGCATACAGGGCAAGGTGTGATACAAGGGTGGTTTTTCCTGTCCCCCCTTTGTGGATCGCCACCGTCAGGATTTTTCCCATGGATGTCCTCGTGTAGTCAGGTTCTCATTTAAAGCCTTAAATACAACCTTTATAACAACCTATAGAGGTGCGTACCATTGGCTTTAGCAGTATCTTAGACCTAATAACCGAAAAAACAACCTTCAAAGGGTTAAGCGGGGAAGTTTTACATGAAAAACTCGAATCCCAACCCGGAATTTGTAGCACGGAACCGGAACCAGTCACCCAATTCCTGACTAGAACACCTTTACTGGCTAAAAATCCAACCAATGTAAAACCATCCCGCTATCACTACTGCGAAATAATGTCCATATCGCCCTTTAATTTCCCCAAATCGTTAGTCAGGAGAAGAAATCCATCATCATCCTGGTATAAATACCTTGGGGTTTGGGGCAAAGCCCCAAGACAAAGAGCGTATGACCGAAGGGAATTCCTTGTAGGCTGTCCGTAGGACAGGGCGAAGCACCTTTAGGTGCGAAGGGTTGGGTCTTTTTACCTTGAAGTGCTTGGTTATCCACAGATTTTTGTGCGTCTACTATGACTTGTTTTTAAATATTTATCTTGTTTTCTTTTTTTAAGATTTTAGGATTGGATTTCTTTTTTGTTATCATTGGGTTACAATGGTTATCTGCTACAGATTCCGGCTGTTCGTGCTACAGATTCCGGGTTCAATGCTACAGATTCCGAGTTCGTGCTACAGATTCCGGCTGTTCGTGCTACAGATTCTGACAATCCACATTTTATCAACAAGATACCAACAGAGTTATCCACGGATTTTTGTGCTATCCTTCTGCTACTGCTACAAATGTTTGTAGTTGTAGCAGCTAGTGAAGGATTGCAGCACGTGGATGATATTACCAACTGGAAAGTTACCAAATCCAATGAACTGGTGAAAGCGGGTTATACGTTGAGTTTGAATGAGCAACGTCTGATCTTGTTTTGTATTGCCCAAATTGACTCAAGGAAGCCTTTTTCACGTATCAAGGCGGTGACTGCGGCTGCTTTTGCGGCTGCCTATACGCTTGAGACTCGCCATGCTTATGAAGCCTTAGAGGATGCAACAGAAAGGCTGTGGAACCGGGAAGTAAAGACCCGGTTTGAAGATGGCAGGGTTGAGAAGGTTCGTTGGGTTAGTAAGGCGACGTATGACAGGGGTAATGGTCGGGTTACGGTGAATTTTTCCCCGGAGATACTGCCATTTTTGACGCTGTTGAATGAGCGTTTTACCAGTTATGACCTGCGCTACATATCACATCTGACCAGTACGTATGCTATCCGGGTTTATGAGTATCTTAAGCAGTACGTGAAACTGCGGTCTTCTATCCGTGTGACGCTGGTAGATTTCAAGGAAATGCTGGAGTTGTCAGATTCTTATATGCGTTTTGCCAACTTTAAGGCACGTATTCTGGTTCCAGCCGTTGAACAGATCAACTCGCATACAGACTTGCGGGTATCCTGGGTAGCAATCAGGGAACAACGTTCGGTGGTGGCGATTGATTTCCGTTTCACAAAGGCATCGCAACAGGAAGAATTGCCCTTGTTGCCGGTGGTGGAAGATTTGGACGAGAGTGAAGCAGCCTAATTGCTACAAATTCCGGGTTGCCGGAATAATATAGGGTGTCCGAAGACACCCTTGCATGTGGGATGCTTCCGCATCACCCTGGGCGGTCATCGGCTCCTCAGCCTGTACCGCACTTATGACTATAGCACATCGTCCGCATTTTCCTGAATCCTGACATTTTGCCGTCCTGCTGGTATTTTGTGACGTTCGTCCTGCTTTACTCCCCTTGGGTACGTTTTTAGTCGATGGCACTGAAAATCAGGCTGGCTTCTGGGTGTTGTTCAGCATAATCCAGCAGCAGGTGGTACATGTCGCCACAGGTTTCGCACCCTTGGAAAGACAGGGCTGAGTAGGTAAACAGGCAGGCGACAATACCGGCAGCATCCGCGCCCATTTCCCCTGTAAAACCGTTTCCATCCCATTCGATAAGCAGTTTATCCGCCCTGCGTGGAGCCATGTAAAAGCTGCTGTTTGACAGCGTGTATAACTCCCATTGTCCTCCCTGATAGGTGCTGCATAGCCTGTCCATCAATTGGTAGACCGTTTGTTCTACTTGGGCGAAGCGCATCCCGAACAAGGCAGGCATCACCTTCATACGTTCAGTTTCAGCGACTTTGTGGGCATTGATAGGTTCTTTTACTGTTTCTCGACAGTGATAAGTTCCACCTCCCCGACCAGCATGTGGCTAGCTTGCAACCTTCCTTTTCTGCATCTTTAACTCCCTGATCGACATTGCTTTTTAAACCACCGATGCCAAAGCGGGGTGTTCATCCTCTTCATCGCCGTTGATGGCGTCACGAATTTTCCACCAGAGGCTCCGGGGAGGAGAATGCAAAAATTCCCGTGCCAGCAACGGGGCCAGAATCTGGCGGACAGTATTTTCAGAAGGCAGATGGCGGGAGCGGGTGCGTAAATACAGGATTTGCCGTTGCCATAGGCTATCAGCATATTTGAGGGAAAACAGTTGCAACAGACCCGCCGCAATGGAGGCGCACAGCACAAAGGATTCCATCGCCCGCCAGCAATCCCTGACGGCCTGGAGGTGTTGCGGGTGGGGTGGTTTCAGGGTGCGGTTGGACGTTGGCTGACGGGAATGGCGCGGCAAATGGCGGCTCCAGAAGTGGAAACGGAACACGCCCAGGGTATTTTTCAAGGTATCGAACAGGGTTTCAATCCGAACGCGGCGGGCGTAGAGACCCAGCACCACCTCGGCCTCCACGGTCAGGTCGTCACACATCAGCAGGATTGGCCCACGCGAAGTGATAGCCCAGACAAACTGAAGGTATTGGCCCAAGGGTCGCCATAACAAGTGGGCCGACATCAGTTGGACGCTTTCCTGCTGACCGTAAAGCGTGACCTCGACCGTTCGGAACAGATAGGGATGGTCAAACGCTTCCCACAACACCAGCTTGTCGCCATACTGGCGGTTCCGTCCCCGCTGGCCCGGCTGACGCGCGGGCGGCGGGCAGTAGGCAACATAATTCTTTTTGGCGCGGGTAATCACCCGCACCCCAGGCTGCCGCCCGGAAACCAACCACACCGCCTGTGTTTGCCGGAACACGCTGGCGCTGGCAAAAAAAGCGTCCAGCACCAGCCAGCAGGCACGCCCATTCATCCCCACAAAATCCACCGCCATCCGTGCCACCCGTTCCCCCAACCGCAGTTCCGTGGCGGTTTCCCGGACATGCTGGAAACCCTGGTGGAGTTGCAGAGCCAGCGGCAGGCAAAAACAGGCAGACCAGCTTCCCACCAGCAGACCCAGTGCGCCCCAGCACTGGCCCCGGAAGTAGGACGGCTTGCTTTGCGTCTCCGAGGTTTCCCGTAGTGAAACCACCCCCGGCATACGTCCACCATCCTTGACCACATGGGTATGGTCGCCCAGCAACACCAGACGCCCACCCACTTCCAGGTGTTGCCCTTGCCCCAGTACCCACTGATGCCAACGGTTACGCAGGCTGTCCAGCCGATAGGAGCGGGCACGAAAAAAAATGGAGCAGCCGGTGATAGCCGCGTTCATCCGACACCCAGTAGCGGCAGAGCGACGTGACCCCGCCCATCTCCGTCCCACACAGAAAACCCAGGATGACCGCACAAAACAGCAGCCAACTCCGCTGGCGGGAAAAGACACTTCTCAAGTCGGCAAGGGCATGGTATAGGTCAGTTAGCATGAAATCCCCTCTGAAGAACTGAAGGTGTGGTAGCCAACATACTTTAAGGGATTTCATGCAACTTGGCTTGTCAGCACGACTGATGAGCAGGGCGAGAACTTACGACTGTCGAGACTGTTTCATCCGTCATGGTTTTGTCCTGCTTCTGCTTGCCGTGTGTCCCAGCACTTGGGTCGGTGGCTGTCTGTTGTTCCCTTCGGCCTGCCACAACCCTCTACGCTGTTGTGGCAGGTTTGGTGTTACCTTCAGGCGCTTTCCCTTGTCAGGACAGGTGAGGCCAGCCCGATGAGGTAATCAGTAGCCCGCTGTGCCAGCGTTGATGCCCGGAAAATGGCTTTGTGGTCGTCTTCCAGCATTTTTA
>NZ_JAYMYJ010000139.1:0-47029 GCF_035668035.1 Candidatus Thiothrix phosphatis
TAGAGGTTCCCTGTTGACTAGGGACAAGGGCGAGATTTTGGAATAATGTCTATTACAGAAACAAGCTTGGCGTCTTTCTATTATGCCTACGATTTAATGGACTTTGAAATAAATAATGAAAAAAAACATGTGATTCTCGCAGCGGTAGCTCCATGGCTGACGAACCATCCAGACTTTATATCTATGTTTCCACAGGTATTGGGTAGATTTTCGCTAGCAGATTCCCCCTTGAAAGTTATCGATGCATGCCAATCTGGAGGCATTTATTGGATAGTATTTCCTACAGCCAAGGGAGAAGAAACACTCGCCGACACGATCACCCATACATCTGCTTCTTCCTTATCCCCCGTAGAAACACAACATATCTTGCATCATGTGTTACGGGCGAGCAAACAGATTGCCCCTAAAGGCGGGTTCGGATTCTTGGAGCCTGGGGCTATTTTCCACCAAGATGACAGCTACCGGCTTTTGAATGCGCCATTGGCTATTATTTTACGAATATTACTCAGTTCAACAGACGAGGAAAAAAAACAACTAGCCTTGCAATCTGCCTATCTTAGCCCTCAAATTGCCAGTGGCATTCTGCCAACTCCACAAGATGACACCTTTTCGATAGCCTGTATTGCCTATCATCTGCTGTGCGGAACCCATCCATTTGCAAACGCCAACAGCTTGCAAGCGCTTGCTGACCATATGAATCCAACGCCACTCACGCATCTGAAGCCAGAACTACAAGAAAGCCTACAACGCGGCCTATCATTGGAGCGTCACTTACGCCAATCATCCCCATATGAGCTATTACACGCTTTCACAGAAGTGCCTGTGGCACCGGAACCTTCGAAACCTCGTTATTCTTGGTTCCCCAAGACCGCTCTTGCCGCTGGCATAGCTTTTGCGACTGTCATGGCAGGCTACTACTTGCACACACCGCAAACACAACAGACCATCGCCCCACAGCCACCAGAAGTTGCCATAACACCAATAGTAGAAAACGAGGCATCTCCACAAGACCATTCTTCGCCAATGGTAGCTGAATCACACGCCACCACTTCCTCGGAAGGTGATGCCCCATCAGCACAAACACTTCCCGTACCCCAAAAGCAAGCACTATCTGGGAAAGTTTCAGAAATTACCCCTAGCAATCAGGTAAAAAGTAAGCCTACCGAACCCACATTAACATTAACGCCTACAGCAAGCGTCGCATCAGCATTGACGAATAAAAAACTTTCCACCACATCGGCCCCGTTAACAAACAGTGACGTACCTAAGAACAACCAAGCTGAAAAACAACTGGCCAATCAAGATATTAACAACACAGACCCAAGTCGAAACGTTGTTCGCCAACTTGAAACACCTCACGCCCCAATCCCGAGCTGGCAAGAAAAGGTGGCCACAACACTAGCGGATCAGCCTGTTGCTGAAGACCACCAATATCCTTATGAGCCTCGCATTGAGCAATCCGCGACCCTCGCCACACATCCCACTTCTGCATCTCCGTTAAAAGTCATACAGGTAGGAAAAGATTCTTTTGTCATTAAAAGGGCTGGATCCCCACCAGCACATCAAGCCTCAATGCCTGCCCCCTCATACGCAGTAAAAATGTCATCTACTGACAAAAACACCCTTATCATCACTACCGAGTGATCACTCGCCTAATGCTGGGCAATTTTACAAAAAAATGCCCAGCTTTCTTGCATGCACAGGCCACACATCTAGTGACAACGGACATTTGCCGCTCCGCGCTATTAATTGGCTTCGTGAAACAACGCCCGTTCAATCCGTTGGTCTGGGACAATCCACATCAACGCCACCAGCACATAGATAAGCACCGACAGCCCGCTTGCCCACGGCGCGATAAGCACCGCCGCAGCGTAAGCCACCGACGACGACTTGCCCTTCCAATCCTTGTCCACAGCCTTCTTCAGCACAGAATCCACGCCCTGAGAGGCGATAATCAAACGCTGTAACAACCAGTAAGCCAGCGACGCCATGAACAGCACTACACCATAAACCATGGACGGCATGGCACCAAAATGGTTTTCCCCCATCCAACCAGTCGCAAACGGAATCAGCGAAAGCCAGAACAACAGGTGCAGGTTAGCCCACAGGATCTGCCCAGTGACGCGCCGCACTGTATGCAGCATGTGGTGGTGGTTATTCCAGTAAATGGCGATGTACAAAAAGCTCAACACATAGCTGAAAAACACCGGCCATAGTGGCAATAAGGCAGATAATTCCTCGCCATGCGGCACCTTGATTTCCAGCACCATGATGGTGATGATGATGGCGATGACACCATCGCTGAACGCTTCCAGACGATTCTTTTCCATATATATTCCTTTGTATGAGCAGTCTCATGGTATTTACCTGTCTTCACGCCATGGGTCAACAAAACATGGCATGATTCTTCCGGCAGCGGAAAGCACGGTATTACAAATCCGTAATATGGCAGAGGCAAGCTATGCGCAAATCCTGAAAAACCGCTACCATAAGCCGATTTTCCGTTTCACCGAGTTTTGCACCGAATGAATAGTCTGGAATGGCGTGTCACCGCTTCGCTGGCCGCAATCTACGCCGTGCGGATGCTGGGATTGTTCATGATCCTGCCCGTATTTGCGTTGTACGCACAAACCCTGCCCGACTCCACGCCAGCCTTGGTCGGCTTGGCGATTGGCATCTACGGTCTCAGCCAAGCCATTTTCCAAATTCCTTTGGGGCTGTTGTCTGACAAGGCGGGGCGTAAGCCGGTCATCGTTGGTGGCCTGCTGGTGTTCGCCTGCGGCAGCGCCATTGCCGCGATGGCACATTCCGTCTGGCTGATTGTGGTTGGGCGCGCCATCCAGGGCATGGGCGCAGTGGCCGGGCCGACCATGGCGCTCGCCGCCGACTTGACCCGGGAGGAAAACCGCACCCGCATCATGGCAGTCATCGGCATGGTCATTGGCATGTCCTTCATGGGCGGGATGATTCTGGGGCCGATCATCAGCCAGTTTGCTGGTGTGCCGGGCATTTTCTGGTTGACCATGCTGCTGGCGCTATCCGGCATTGCGTTGGTGGTGCTGGCCGTCCCCACCCCCGTCCACAGCACCCAACACCGCGACACCGGCATTATCAAGGGCTATCTAGGCAAGGCACTCAACAACCCATCCCTGCTACGGATGAACATCGGGGTGTTCATTATCCATCTGGTGATGACATCCAATTTCCTGGTGCTGCCCGGCATTTTTGTCAACGATCTGGGGTTGGCACGCCCTGAACACTGGAAAGTGTACCTACCAGTGTTTGCTGGCTCTTTCCTGCTGGCCATCCCACTGATCATCATTGCTGAGAAAAAGCACAAAATCCGCACCCTGCTGCTGGGGAGCACCGCCGCCTTGTTGTTGGCGGAAGTCGGCATGGCGCTGGGGCATACCCATACCGGCTGGCTGCTCGCGTCATTTTTCCTGTTCTTCGTCGGCTTTAACTTCCTCGAAGCGGTGCAGCCGTCATTGGTGGCGAAATATTCTGACGTCAATACCAAAGGCACGGCTATGGGCATCTTCAGCAGTGCGCAGTTCCTCGGCATTTTTGCGGGTGGATCGCTGGGCGGCATGGTTCATCATGCCTGGGGTGAAACCGGCGTCTTCGCTTTTTGCGCCATCGTGGTCGGCGTCTGGTGGTTGTTGGCGCTGCAACTGCCACAGCCCAAATTCTACGCCAGCCAATTGCTGAAACTGGACCCGCTACTATTCTCCGACAAAACACGCTTGCATGAAGATTTGCTGGCCGTGCCGGGCGTCAAGGAAGTCGCCGTGGTCGCCGAGGAAAGCGTCGCCTACCTGAAAGTCGACAAGGAACAGCTGGATCAAAACGCGCTCCGTGCATTTTCGGCAGCGCCCGCATAGCCGCATTTCAGCCAAGATGCGGGCATGTCAGGCAATGGAATCAGTCATAGCCCAGCACCACAACCCGATCCACATCCGTTTCATGCAACCGAATAGGGGAATCAGGATGCACGGGACGCTCTATACCCTGAGTTTGGGGAGGAACGTGTCCCTGAGGGTTTTCTTGCAACGGTTGCTTGTCTTTTTCGTTGTGATTGCTTGAATGCATTGTAGTGCCTGCCTTACTGTTGTTGGATTTAATCTTAAGTAAATAAAAAAATAACATAACTTGGCTGAAAGCCAGCTTGCTGTAACCCCCTTAATTGCTGGAAGGATCATAAACAAGTGGCCGTCAACAGAAAAAATCGCCCTGTTTGCTTACGGCAAGTCCGCCGTGCCGAATTTTACCCTCACCCGCAACTGCCGCCATAGATCCTGTGGCAAACTGTCCGGGAACAGAACCAAACTATACAACTTCCCCGTTTGGGAACGCAGGTTCAGCACACATAACCACGGATGCAAGAAACTGTTGCCCTCCAGCCGGACAAAACGGCTGCCATCAGTTGTGCGCAGCAGGCAATTATCCACTTGATAAAATGTCATCTCCCGCACCGCATACGGAAACGAACGCGTAATATGCAAACGCCAGTAATACCAGCCGGAAAAGACTATCGCCAGCGCCAACAACAACTTTCCCCATAGCGCCATGCCGGGCAGCAACGCCACGGCAAGCATTGTCACGGCATGACTTCCCAGAATAAACGCGGCCAGCCAACGGGAAACGACAGGTTGCAAGTAAAGCGGTGGCTGGCTGTTCACCGGCTGGTCAGCAAATCAGGGCGCGTAGCAACGCCCGGGCGTTCGCCATTCCCGCCACCAGATTCTGGCGGATTTCATCCATGCTGATTTCCTTGCTCTCCTTGCCTGCCGCCCAGTTGGCCACGACAGCGCAACTGGCATAACACAAGCACAACTCACGGGCGAGGGAGGCTTCCGGCATCGCCGTCATGCCGACGACATCACAGCCGTCACGCTCCAGGCGGGCAATTTCCGCCGCCGATTCCAGGCGCGGCCCCTGAGTGGCGGCGTATACGCCGCGCGGAACCACATCCAGATTGGCGCATTCCGCCGCCGTCAGCAATGCGATGCGCATGTCCTGGCAATATGGCCAAGAAAAATCAACATGGGTGACATGGGTCAACCCATCTTCAAAAAAAGTGTGCGCACGGCCATAGGTGTAGTCGATGATTTGGTCGGGAACGGCCAGCCGTGTGGGTGCCATCTCTGGCGTAATCCCCCCAACCGCCGCAATCGCCACGATTTTTTCCACACCCAGGCTTTTCAGCGCCCACAGGTTGGCGCGGTAATTGATCCGGTGCGGCGGAATGGTGTGGGTATAACCGTGCCGGGCTAGAAAGACGATCCGCTTACCTTCGATCATGCCGTGCGTCACCGGGCCAGACGGCTCCCCGTAAGGCGTATGCACCACCTCGCGGTGGATCACTTCCAGCCCTTCAATCTCTGTCATGCCGGTACCGCCGATAACGGCAAATTCAATGCTCATGTTTATAATCCCTTGACTGCGTAAATGCCGTTGGCGTTGCGCCAGTATTCCTTATAATCCATCCCAAATCCAAATACATAGCGGTCGACCAGTTCAAGAGCGGAAAAATTACGCTCAATCCCATCCACCCGGCGGTCATGCTGCTTGTCGGCCAACACCGCCACCTTGACGGACGCCGCGCCCTGTTCCCGGCACCAACTGGCGATTTCCCGCAGGGTATAGCCTTCATCAAGAATGTCATCCACCAGCAACACATGGCGACCTTTCAACGGTGTATCCGGCTTATGCAACCAGGTGATGCTCTTGCTGCCGCTGGTTTTGCCCCGATAACGGGTGGCATGCAGGTAATCCTGCTCCAACGGAAAATCCAGGCGAGTCAGCAGATGCCCGGTGACGATCACCCCGCCGGTCATGACGCATAAAACCAACGGATTCTTTCCACCAAGTTCTGCCGTAATTTCCTCCGCCATACAGTCCAAGACAACCGCGATTTCTGCGGCGGAATGCAGCAGGTCAGCTTCTTCCCGCGCCAAGGCAGCCTGTTCTGGTGTAATGTCCATAAACTTGTCTGCTCCTCCAAAGTAACTGGCGCCATTCTAAACTTAAATCCATCCGGCTTCATGAAAAAACTGTAAATCTTGGAGGGTAGCTATTGCAATAAATCAATCAGAATATTATGATTTGCTTATATTAAGTCCCATCTCTTTAACACGCCAATGGGCGTTTGATCCGCTAGAGGTATATTGCATGAAACAGACCAAAATTGTACTACTCGCTACGCTCCTGGCCGTATCTGGCGTTGCTTCTGCCGACTTTTTTGACGGCTTTGACAACGGCAACGGCGTTGGCCAAGGCACTGGCTCCGGCCAGGCCAACACCAGTGGCTATGGTCAGGGCTATGGCAATGGCGCAGGCGACGTCAATGGTTGGGGTCGTGGCCGCGGCAACGCCGACGGCGATGTTGACTTCAGCATCACGTTCAAAGGCAAAGGCAAAACTGACATGAACTCTGATGTTTATGGCAGTGGCCGGGGCGACACCGCCGCCAACCTGTATGGCAACGGCTACGGTTATGGCAATGGTTACAACAACCTGTACGGCTACACCAACTCTTACACCAACAGCAGCCCATGGGGTGGTTATCCATCATGGGGTGGCTACGGCATGCCTAACATGATGCAGCAAGCTCCTGCAGTCCAGGGGCAAGCCCCTGCCGCTATGCCAATGCAGCAAATGCCTGGTTATGGTTATAGCCCAATGATGATGCCTGGCTATGGTTACGCCATGCCACAGACGCCAAGCTTCGAACAGCTCCAGAAACAGATGGAAGAACAGCGCGCCCAAGCTGAAGCTTTCTTCAAGAAGATGGAAGAACAGCGCAAGGCCATGGCCGCACAGCAACAGCCTGCTGCGCCTGCCGCCGCCCCTGCTGCTGAAGCCAAAACTGAAGCTGCCCCTGCCGCCCCTGCTGCAGAACAGAAGTAAATTGGAATGACAGACACACCCAACGGTGTCGATGCGTAATGACAAAAAGGGGCGTGATTAATCACGCCCCTTTTTCATTTACCGCGTGGATTCCACACACTCGCGGATCAGTTCCGGCCCCCGGTAAATAAATCCACTGTACACCTGCACCAGCGAAGCCCCTGCCGCCATCTTGGCTTGCGCATCCGCTCCGGAAAGGATTCCTCCCACCCCGATAATGGGAATGCGGTTATCCATATCCGCACGGAACTGGCGGATAACCTCCGTCGAATGTTGCGTCAACGGCCCTCCGCTCAGGCCGCCCTGCTCTTCCCCATGCAATAACCCCGTGACAGCCGACTTATCCAGTGTGGTGTTGGTCGCAATCAGCCCGTCAATCGCCACGGACGAAAATACCGCCGCCATTTCACGGATCTCTGTTTCCGTCAGGTCAGGCGCAACCTTGATCGCCACCGGCACATAACGCCCGTGCTGTTGCGCCAATTGCGCCTGTTCCTCACGCAGGGTATGCAACAGCCGCTTCAGCTCATCGCCATACTGCAACTTGCGCAAACCCGGCGTGTTCGGCGATGAAATGTTCACTGTAATGTAATGTGCATGCGGATACGCCTTGCGCAAGCCAATCAAGTAATCATCCTCCGCCTGTTCCACCGGCGTATCGAAATTCTTGCCAATATTGATGCCAAGAATCCCCTGGTAACGGGCTTGGCGAACATTGTCCAGCAGGCGATCGACACCATGGTTGTTGAACCCCATCCGGTTGATGACTCCCTGCACTTCAGGCAGGCGGAACAGGCGCGGCTTGGGATTGCCCGGCTGTGGGCGCGGCGTGACTGTGCCAATTTCGATAAAACCGAAACCGAGCGCCGCCAACGCATCGATGTATTCACCGTTTTTGTCCAACCCGGCAGCCAATCCGACCCGGTTCGGAAAGTCCAGCCCCATTACCCGCACCGGAGCGGAAGCAACGTCCGGCAATTCGCTTCCGCCAGCAACCAGCCCCATGAGGCCAGCCTTATTGGTCAGGTTGAGGGCGTTGAGCGTCAGATGGTGGGCAGTTTCAGCAGGAAGCAGGAACAGGAGGTCGCGCAGGAGTGTATACACAGGAAAATCCCCGGTTTTGACTGGAACCGGGGATTATCGGGGAATCAGGCAGCGTTTTCCAGCGCAGCAATGCGTTCTTCAAGCGGTGGATGGGTCATGAAGATTTTGCGCAAGCCAGTGCCCAAACCACCAGCGATCCCGAATGCCGCCATCTCGCCCGGCAGGTCATTGACGGCATGGGCTTGCTGTAGGCGCTTCAACGCGCTGATCATTTTGTTCCGGCCAGCCAGATTGGCACCTGCCGCATCCGCGCGGAATTCACGCCAGCGGGAGAACCACATGACAATCGCGGTCGCCAGGAAGCTCAGGAAAATTTCCGCCACCATGGAGCCAATCCAGTAGCCGATGCCAACACCGTTATCGTCGTCGTCACGGCGCAGGAAATTGTCAATCGCCAGACCAATCACCCGGGCGAAAACGATCACGAAGGTGTTCAGCACGCCTTGCAACAAAGTTTGCGTCACCATATCGCCATTGGCGACGTGGCCGATCTCATGCCCCAGCACGGCCTCCACTTCATCCGCACTCATATGCTCAAGCAAGCCCTGGCTAACTGCCACCAACGCATTGTTGCGGTTGGCTCCGGTAGCGAAGGCATTGGGTTCCGGCGAATAGAAAATGCCGACTTCGGGCATGCCGATGCCGGACTTTTCAGCCAGACGGCGCACGGTTTCCACCAACCAACGTTCTTGGGCTGTGCGCGGCGTTTCAATGATTTCCACGCCCATACTACGCTTCGCCATCCACTTGGACATCATCAAGCTGATGAAGGAACCGCCAAACCCGAACACGACCGCCATCACCAAGATGCCGCCCATCGTGCCGCCATGCAGATTAATGCCGAACACCGCGCTGATGATATTCAGCGTAATGAACAGCACTGCCATGACGGCCAAGTTGGTCAGCGCCAACATGATTATCCGCATCATTTTTTTAACCTCTATATTGGAATGTCATGCCATGAATATTAGGTGATGCAGACCGCGATTCAAGTTTTCCCTACTGATTACCACCAATCTCCAGACCAGTAACATGCTGGAAGCCTTTCGGCAGCAATTTGCCGCGCTTGCCACGCTCGCCACGGTACTCCTCCAACTCAGCGCCCTTGATGGCTTTGAACTTTTTACCTGCTTGCACCAGCAAGGCTTCATCCTGCGAGATGATAGCGGCGAACAGCAGGGTTTCATCAGCGATCCCCAGCCCGCCCTTTTTCAAGGAAATCAGCTTGTTGCCCTTGCCTTTGGACAACACCGGCAAGTCCCGCAAACTGATCACCAGCAGACAACCGGAGGATGACGCCAACGCCAGCACGTCAGTTTCCCTATTCCTGACCAGCAGAGGCGGCAGGATCATGACATTGTCGCCTGCCGTCAGCGTCACCTTGCCCGCCTTGACCCGACTTTGCATGTCGCCTAACGGACACAGGAAACCATAGCCCTCAGCTGAAGACAGCAGGTGCTGGTCGCTATCCCGACCCATCAGCGCATACCGGAAAATTGCCCCGGCGGGCGGTGCCAGTTTTCCGGTAAGCGGCTCCCCTTGCCCACGCGCCGACGGCAATGCATTGGCGGGCAACGAGTAAGTGCGCCCGGTGCTGTCCAGCAGCACCACCGCCTGACTGGAGCGCCCTCGCGCTGCACACAAAAAACTGTCGCCCTGTTTGTAACTGAGGCTGGCCGGATCAATGTCGTGGCCTTTCGCGGCGCGTATCCAACCCATTTTCGACACCACCACCGTCACCGGCTCGGCGGGCGTCAGCGCGGCCTCATCCAATGCCTGCGCGGCGGCGCGTTCCTTCAGCGGCGAACGGCGGGCGTCGCCATACAGCTTGGCGTCCTCCTTCAACTCCTTGCGGATCAGGTTGGTCAGCTTCTTGTCGGAGCCAAGCAGGGAAAGCAACTCTTCCCGCTCTTTCTGCAACGCATCCTGTTCTCCACGGATTTTCATCTCTTCCAGGCGCGCCAGCTGGCGCAGTTTGGTGTCGAGGATGTAATCAGCCTGTATTTCAGTCAAATCGAAGCGTTTCATCAGCACCGCTTTCGGCTCGTCTTCGGTGCGGATGATGTGGATCACTTCATCAAGGTTGAGGAAAGCAGTAAGCAAACCTTCCAACAAGTGCAGGCGCTTTTCCACCTTGTCCAGACGCCATTGCAGGCGGCGTGTGACGGTCTGACGGCGGAATGCCAGCCATTCGGCCAGAATCTGCCGCAAGTCCTTGACCTGGGGGCGCCCATCCGTACCGATCATGTTCATGTTGACGCGGTAACTGCGCTCCAAATCGGTGCTGGCGAACAGGTGCGACATCAGCATGTCCACGTCCACCCGGTTGGAGCGCGGCACAATCACTAGGCGCACCGGCTGTTCGTGGTCGGATTCGTCGCGCAAATCCTCCACCAGCGGCAATTTCTTCGCCTGCATCTGCCCGGCGATCTGCTCCAGCACCTTGCTGCCGGACACTTGGTACGGCAATGCAGTGATCACAATGTCGCCGTCCTCCAGTTCGTAACGGGCGCGCATCTTGAAAACGCCATTGCCCTTTTCGTAGAGGCTGACGAAATCCACCGCCGGGGTGATGATTTCCGCTTCGGTCGGAAAGTCGGGCGCAGGCACAAACCGGCACAACTCCGGTAGCGTTGCGTAGGGGTGATCCAGCAGGTGAATACAGGCGTCGACCACTTCGCGCAAGTTGTGCGGCGGAATGTCGGTCGCCATGCCAACAGCAATCCCGGTAGCCCCATTCAGCAACACATTGGGCAGGCGCGCAGGCAGGATGGTTGGCTCTTCCAACGTGCCGTCAAAGTTGGGTGCCCAGTTGGCCGTACCCTGCCCCAGTTCCTGCAACAGCACTTTGGCGTAGGCGGTCAGGCGCGACTCGGTATAACGCATGGCGGCGAAAGATTTCGGGTCATCCTGCGAACCCCAGTTGCCCTGCCCATCCACCAGCGGATAACGGTAGGAAAACGGCTGCGCCATCAACACCATCGCCTCATAACAGGCCGAATCACCGTGTGGATGGAACTTACCCAACACATCGCCAACTGTGCGCGCTGACTTTTTATGCTTGGACGCTGCGTTGAGGCCGAGTTCCGACATGGCGTAGACGATGCGTCGCTGCACCGGCTTGAGGCCATCGCCGAGGTGTGGCAAAGCGCGGTCAAGGATGACGTACATCGAATAATCGAGGTACGCCTTTTCGGTGTATTCCTGCAACGGAAGGGTTTCAATACCTTCGTAATTCATGCCAATCCTTGTTCTTTTGGGACAGTTGGGATGGGCGGTATTGTATACGGCCTTCGCCGGGAATAAACCTCTTCCTTTTTTCCTAAAAAATTAATACCGCCCGTGATACTTGGTCACGTAGTTGGTCATTTCCACCAGTTGCAGGTTCATGCGCCGCAGGATGCCGTGCACAGTGCGCATGATGGCGCGCATGACCTGATAGACCAGATGCGGATCCTCATCAAGCAACTTTTCGAGTTCGGGACGGGTCAGGCTAAAGACTTCAACATTGTTCAGGGCGCGAATGGCGGCGCTGTGCTCAAGACCGTCAATAAAACCAAGCTCACCCGCCATCTCGCCGGGACGCAACACTTGCAGCACTACCCAGTCACCGCCCCCCGTCAGTTTGACCACCTCCAGTTCACCGGAAGTAATGATATGGATGGAATCATCCTGTTGCCCTTCTTCAAGCAACATCATGCCTTTTTCAAGGCCACGAGCCGTCACAACACTGGCAAGTTTTTCGCATTGCTCCGGACTCAGTTCGAGACCCAGCGGCGACTGTTGGATGATACTGGCGTTAATAATGAAATTTGGACTTTGGTTAGACATGATGCTCCTCCTCTGCTGTTATGGTATTAGCAAAGTAATGCATCGGGCGGTCTTGCCGTTTGATAATTCTCAAACTTCTAACTTTTACGCCACATAAATACAATCCAGTAGAATGCCGCCGCTATTATTGTAAAGCTGATCAGGCTATTGATAGGGTCTAGTGAGCTGGCCATGAAAATGGACGGCGCGGGCAGGGCTGAATCCTCATAATCCATGATCAGCACGGCAAACAGGTTATTGGCGGCGTGGACGCCAATCGCCAATTCCAGAGAATTGCTTTTGACCGTAATAAATGCCAGAAACAAAGCCAGCAAGAAATACAGCAACGGCACCAGATAAGCGTCTTCCGCCATTTCCGGATTGGTCAGGTGAGCCGCCATGAACAGCAGCGAAGAACCCACAATGGGAATCGCCTTGTTGCTGGTCAGCCTTCCCAATCCCTGCATGATGTAGCCGCGAAACAGCAACTCCTCCGCCGCCGCCTGTAACGGCGTAACCACCAACGCCACCGGCAGGAACAACAGGAACTGCCGCGCATCAAATGTCACCTGATATTCCCCCGGCTTGAACATGGCCTCAACCAACGTAGCCAGTGCAATCAGGGTAAAAAACACCACAAACCCTTGCAGGACACGCCGCCAATCAATTTGCTCAAGCGGGGTCACGACTGTCCGCAGATAGCGTTGATGGACAAAGCGGACAGCGAAATAAAGCCCCAGCAACATGCCCAAAATGGTGAAATTGATGCCAAGATAAGGCCAGATGCTGTCAACCCCTTCAAACCTCAGATTGCCAAGATCAACATTGGTGGAAGGGTCAGAATCGCTTTGCACCATGACAATCAGCAACATCAACGGCAGCGCACCGATAACCTGCCAAAAGAACGCTATCAGTACGATGCTGACAAGGTAACGCCACCAATTATTTTTGCCGAGGCTGGCAAGGGTAAGATAATGTGTATTCATTATTTTTCCTTAATTGTCTAAATCACATCACACAGAGTGTAGCTTATATTTTGCCGAACGTATGTCTTATCAGACAATCCTGTCAAAAATAAAAATCAACAAGAAGCTGATCAACGTGAAAAAGTGATGACAAAAGGATGAAATGAATGGATAAATTGCCTATTTCAAGGAAGAGCAGGCGTCAAGCAGCGCCACATGGGACTCAGCCAGCCGGTAGTAAACCCGATTGGAAACTTTATTGGACGACAGTAAGCCCTTGTCGCGCATAATGGCCAAATGTTGGGAAACATTGCTTTGGGTTGTGCCAACATGATCGACAATGTCCTGAACGGTCATTTCAGTGTTTTTCAGCAGGCACATGATTTTCAGCCGTAACGGATGGGAGGCCGCCTTCAGGGAGCGGCACGCCGCTTCAATGTTGTCATTATCGACCGGCACGCCATCCAGTCTGATGCGATAATCCAGATCACTCATTAATATCACCCGTATCCAGGTAGTCTGTAAAATGTTCGGCTAGCGGGTTAAAAATTGTAAATTAGCATATTAGAATGCGCTAAATTATAGGAACTTTCCACCAGCTTGTCACTTTAAGCCGGAAAAATTATTGTGTTGCAGTATGTATTCAAACGTTTGCTGGGCGCATTGCCCACCTTGCTGATAATCGTCACCCTAGCGTTCTTTCTGGTGCGGCTGGCTCCGGGTGGGCCATTTGACCGCGAGCGCCCGGTTCCACCGGAAATCGCCGCCAACCTTGACCGTGCCTACCATCTCGACCAGCCGTTGCCGGTGCAATACGGCTATTACCTGCTGAACGTGGCACGGGGGGATTTCGGCCCCTCGTTCAAATACAAGGATCACAGCGTCAATGAGCTGATTGCGGCGGGATTCCCCATATCCATGCAGCTTGGCGTCACCGCCATGCTGCTGGCGTTGCTGCTGGGCATTCCCGCCGGGATGCTGGCAGCGCTGAAACAAAACCAGCCACTGGATCATGCAGTGATGGCGTTGGCGATGACCGGCGTCACCATCCCCAATTTCGTGATGGCACCGCTGTTGGCGCTGGTGTTCGGGGTATTCCTGCGCTGGTTGCCGGTGGCGGGCTGGGATCAGGGCTGGAAATCGGCGGTGCTGCCGGTGGTGGCGCTGGCCCTGCCGCAAGTGGCGTATGCGGCGCGGATGATGCGCGCCAGCATGCTGGAAACGCTCAACAGCCCACACATCCGCACCGCGTTCGCCAAGGGTTTGCCGCTGGGGCTGATCCTGCGGCGGCATGTGCTGAAAGGGGCGCTGTTGCCAGTGATCTCCTGGCTAGGGCCGGCAACGGCGGCGATCATCACTGGCTCAGTAGTGATCGAGCAGATTTTTGGCATCCCTGGGATCGGGCGACATTTTGTGCAAGGCGCGCTGAACCGGGATTACACGTTGGTGATGGGCGTGGTGGTGTTTTACGGGGCGTTGATCATCGCCATGAACCTGCTGGTGGATGTGGTTTACGGGCTGCTTGACCCGAGGGTGCGCTATGAATGACGCAAAGGATTGCCCCCCTTCCCTGACCCTTCCCCCACAAAGGGGGCAGGGAGAAAAGAGTGGGGGAAACTTGAATCAAAGCTTGTGGGGAAAGGCTTGGCGGCGGCTATTACGTAACCGGATGGCGGTGGGCAGCGCGCTGGCATTGCTGGCGATCAGCTTGTTGTGCCTGCTCGGCCCGCTGTTCAGCCCACACCCATTTGACGAAATCTACTGGGACAACATGGGGACACCGCCGGATTGGGCGAATGGTTTCTGGTTCGGCACGGATGCGAATGGGCGCGACCTGTTCGTGCGCACGCTGATCGGCGGGCGAATTTCGCTGATGGTGGGCTTGGCAGCGACCAGCGTCAGCCTGTTGATCGGGGTGCTGTACGGTGCCGCCGCAGGCTACCTGGGCGGGCGCACCGATGCGCTGATGATGCGTTTTGTGGATGTGCTGTACGCCCTGCCCTTCATGTTTTTCGTCATCCTGCTGATGGTGTATTTCGGGCGCAGCATTTTCCTGATCTTTGTGGCGATCGGCGCGGTGGAGTGGCTGACGATGGCACGCATCGTGCGCGGGCAAGCACTGTCGTTGAAAGGCCGTGCATTCGTGGAGGCGGCGCGGGTCAGCGGGGTCAGCCATTTCGGCATTATCCGCCGCCATATCGTGCCAAACACGCTGGGGTCGGTGATCGTGTACGCGACGCTGACGACACCGCAGGTGATCCTGTTCGAATCGTTCCTGAGCTTTCTGGGGCTGGGAGTACAGGAGCCGCTCACCAGTTGGGGCGTGCTGATTGCCGAAGGCGCGGCGCAGATGGAAACCGCGCCCTGGATGCTGCTGTTCCCGGCGGGGTTTCTGGCGGTGACGCTGTTTTGCCTCAACTTTCTGGGGGATGGGCTGCGGGATGCGCTCGACCCGAAAAGCATCTGAGCAGGTATAATCTCCCTATGCCATTACTTGACATCCAACAATTACAAGTCCGCTTCAATACGCCGGAAGGCCCGGTGGAAGCCGTGCGCGGGGTGGATTTGCAGCTCGAACCGGACGCAACCCTGGCGGTGGTGGGCGAATCGGGCGCGGGCAAAAGCCAGCTGTTCCATGCCGTGATAGGCTTGTTGCCACGCAACGCCTGCGTTGACGGGCAGGCGCGTTTCGCCGGAACCGAATTGTTGCGCCAGCCAGCCTCGGTGCTGAACCAGTACCGGGGAAAACAGATGGCGATGATTTTTCAAGACCCGATGAGCGCGCTGAACCCCCTGCTCACCATCGGGCGGCAACTGACCGAAGTGCTGGAAACCCATCAGCGCATGCGGGCGAAACCGGCGCGGGACAAGGCCATCGCCATGCTGGAGCAGGTGCGCATCCCGGACGCCGCGCGCCGTTTCCACAGCTACCCGCATGAAATGTCCGGCGGGATGCGCCAACGGGTGATGATTGCGATGGCGCTGCTGTGTGAACCGCAGCTGCTGATCGCCGATGAACCAACCACCGCACTGGATGTGACCGTGCAATCCGAAATCCTCGCCCTATTGCGCGACATCCGCGCCCGCCGCGCCATGGCGATTGTGCTGATCACCCACGACCTGCCGCTGGCGGGTGGCCTGTGTGACCAGATTGCCGTCATGCGCCATGGCAAAGTGGTGGAAAGCGGCGCAACCGACAGTATTTTCCAACAACCCCGCCACCCTTACACCCGCGAATTGTTGGCAGCGCGACGCTGAACATTTATAGCCCCCGATAGTCTAAAATCAGGAAGATAACGGGAGGGAACATTTATGAACACAGCAAGCCGCGTCCTGTCAGGCTGCATCATCGCCATCAGCAGCCTGTCACCTATCAGCGGGTGTGCGGCGACAACGCCCTCAACCCCTGTTGCATCCGCCGCGCCCGTCAATTTGTCCCCGCCCAACTTCGCCGAAATGTGGCAGCCCGGTTGGCAATGCGGACAGGAAGCCCCCGTCAGCAAAGCGCTGGTGCAATCCATGCTTGATAATCACGCGCTGTATGGCTATGCCCTGAATGATGTTCCGCTACCGATGCTATTGGGGAAAAATCCTGCCCAGTCAGGCTCCATCCTGTTCACTGAATCCCAGGGCAGATGGCATGCCTGGCCAATTGCGGAGGGCGGCGAGGTGCTGGCGGCCTACAGCACACCCGCCTTCAACCGAGTGATGCTGTTCGCCACCTGGGGACGCCAGGGGCCGGGCAATGATTACATCCTGCTGCATGGCAAACACCAACTGGGTGAGTTTGGCTGTTCTGTTATCCACCTGCCTGCGGAACTGAACCGCCCTGACTGGGGCAACCAGTATCCTGCCATCCAGGCGTTCAACATGGATGCGGAAGGGCGCGGAACCTTGGTCACCGCTGCCAACCAGCCCAAAGGGCGAGCCGCCACCACCCGTTGGTATCAGTACGCCTCGCCTGATTGGGGCAGAAACTGGGGTGAAGCCGCCCCTGTCGCCAGCGTACCTGCCAAGAAAGGGGGCATTTTCCAGCCAATCCGGGAAATATCGCCCCCCACATGGTTTGTGCGCCGCCTGCTGGCCAGCAGCAATTGACCGTTGGCTTTCCGTGCGATCATTCCGCAGCCGAGAACAAACCATGACGGGCGAACACGTCCAGCAGGTGCTTCACATTGCTGCCAATTTCCTTTTCCAGCCCCGGACCAGTGGTTTGTGACTGCTTGCCGCCAGGAATTTCCAGGCGGCCATCCAGCACTGCCGCATTCAAATGTTGGGCAAGCTCCGCTACCGTGCGTGTGCCATCCAGCTCCTGCAACAGGCGGCGGGAAAATGCATCCAGACTAAGGGCCTGATGGCGGATGGTGGCAATGCTTCCCCACCCTTCCGCCGCCTGCAAACGCGCCAATGCCGATGCCTGGGGATATTCCGGCACCCCTGGCCGGGAGACGCAAGGCTCAAGACGCCCGTAAACCGCCCGATAGCTATACAAGCTGAACAGCTCGCTCACCAGTTCATGGCGTTCCCCAGCGAAATTCGCGCCGCCCGCCTCCCGTACCCGCGACTCCGCCTGCGCAAAAAGTTCGGCAAAATCCGGCGTATAGGGGTGGACTGCCTGCAAATACAGCAACGCCGCCTTGCTCAACGGGTGGGAAACATTCAATTCACTGCCATCCGGCGTCAGAAAAACCGCCGCCTGGGTGTTGCTGAGGTTCGCCTCGCCCTGCAAACGCAAACTGGCGCTGAAGAAAAAGGTGGTGAACACGTCGATGTCGATTTCCCGCTCCAACGGCAGGTCGGCACGGCACAACAAGCTCTTGCGGAACGCCCGCATCCGCACGAAATCCATCCACTGTTCGTGCTGCAAGGGGTCGTCAATATCGGCCAGCGCCGCCTGGGCCGACTGGCCCAGGGTCGTGTCAAACAAGGTGTGCAGGTCGGTTTCACATACATATTGCAAGCCATGCCGTTCGGCGTCCGCCAGAAACTCGCTGAACAGAAAGGCGTTGTTTTCGGCAGCCAGATATTCATGCAACAGGTAGCTGGGATGCGCGTCCAGCAGGTAGGCGATTTCTTTCTGCATGTAGCGTTGGCTATCCGCTTCCGCACCCTGCAATGCCTGTTGCAGACGTTTGAGGGCAGCAATCGCGGCCTGGTATTTGGCGTCCGCGCCAGAAGCTGGGCGGGTGGCGTGCAACAGCAGGTCACGCAGGCTACCGCGCATCCGCCAACCAGGCAGCAAATTGTAGCTGATGTAGGCCAACCCGTTCGGCGTCAGGCAGTCGTGCGCCAGTTGCAGTATTTTCTCCCGCACCGCAGTCGGAGCCCAAGAGTACACCCCATGCGCGATAATATAATCAAACTGGCCGATCACAGCGGGTTCCAGTTCCAGGATGTCGCCCACCGCCAACCGGATGTTCGGCATCGCCAGTTGCCGGATGATACGTTGGCCAATCTCGACCTGAGGCGCGGAAAGCTCCACCCCGACAAACTCGCTGCGCGGCAACGACCAAGCCATTGGAATGATATTGCCACCAGTGGCCGACCCCAGCTCCAGCACCCGGCACTGTTGGGCGGTGGCCGTCTGAACACCAAACAGCCTCCCCAGCGCTGCCAGATTATCAGGATGCGTCTCGGGAAATGGATTGGTTTCGTAGGTGAGTTCGTCGTAAAAATCGACCATTGCGACCGGCGTTCCTGTGATTGATCATTCTACATTGTCGCGGCATTCGGTCGGCAGGTACAGTCAAAATCAACGCAGCGGCAACACCACCAGCATCCTGAACTCAGTACGGGGGCCATCCTGGTTCCTGATCCAGAAATTCTGCGCCGCCACTTGCCGATCCGATAATGTGATGAATTGCATGTCATAACCAGAGGCCACTTTTACACTATCATAACGTTGTGGATTGGCGGCAGCACTCCAGGCCACATCGCCCGTATTCACGTTGAGGATATAGGCGGAAGCCACCGGCGCATTCAAATGATTTTCTGCAATCAGTTTATACAGTTCCCGCTGCATGGACAGATCATCATCAACCGGCCCGAAACGGCCATTACCGTCATAATTCAGATGACCAAGCAAATCGTAGAGCAACTCACCCTGCACTTCCGGATTTGCTGCCGCCTTATAGGGAAACACCAGCGAGGACGCCGCCAGGAAAGCCAGCATCAGCCCCATCAGGGCAATGCCCAAGGCAAACCTACGGGCAATGACATGACGAGCCAACAACCATTGAGGCATATTCTTCAACCTTATCTAAACACTCAATGTTACAGAGTATAGACCAGAACCAGAAAGATGAATGCTGCCTGAATGGATTAGTTCAAAAATTTTTATATCGTCCGATAAACGGACTCAAGGTAAGCGTAAACTGCAAATAGCCCCATCGCTTCGCCCCCCACCGGACGCCCCGCCCGTTCATGGGTATTCCACGCCATAATATCAAAATGCGCCCAGGCAACGCCTTTCGGCACAAATTCATTCAGGAACAACGCCGCCGTGATCGCCCCGCCATAACTGCCGCCACTGTTGGTGAAGTCCGCGCAATGGCTCTTCAACTGCTCAAAATAAGGCTGATGCAGCGGCAGATTCCAGATCAGCTCTCCGGCAGCCTCTGACGCCGCCTGAAGCTGTGCGGTCAGCTCCCGGTTATTGCTGAAGAAAACCGGAATTTCCGTACCCAACGCCACTCTTGCCGCGCCGGTCAGGGTGGCGAAATCCAGCAGCAATTGCGGTTTTTGCGTGGCGGCCTCATTCAGGGCGTCACACAGCACCAGCCGTCCCTCGGCGTCGGTATTGTCCACTTCGACCTGTTTCCCGGCACGGGTGGCGAGAACGTCCCCAGGGCGAAAGGCATCCCCACCAATGGCGTTGTCCACCGCCGGGATCAGCACCCGCAAGTGCACCGGCAACTTCAATTGCATGACCAATCTGGCAAGCCCTAGGACATGCGCCGCGCCACCCATGTCCTTTTTCATCAGGCGCATGTATTGGGAAGGCTTGATGTCCAGCCCGCCAGTGTCGAAACAGACGCCCTTGCCCACCAGCGTGACGGACGGGTGCATAGGGTTCCCCCAACGCAATTTCAGCAGCCGGGATTCATGCGCGCTGCCGCGCCCTACCGCATGAATGGCAGGGTAGTTTTCCGTCAACAAGTCATCACCGACGATTTCGCTGAAATCCGCCCCAAACGCCTGCGCCAACTGTTCAGCCGCTGCGGACAGATGTTCCGGCATCATGTGGTTGGCGGGCTGGTTGATCAGATCCCGCACCAGCGTCACCGCCTGGATATAGGCTTGCGCCTTGTCCTGCAATTCCGGCAGATACAGGACTGGCTTGGGTTTGTTGTCCGGCCTGAGATATTGTTCAAACCGGTAGCCACCCAGACCCCAACCGATACTGGCGAGCAAACGGTCGGATTCTGCCCATGCGCACTCCAGATGGTAACAGCCGCCCGGCAATTTGCCCGGCAAACTGGCAATCGCCCAACGCGCGTTATCCGCCTCGTCGTAACCCGCCAGCACCTTGCTGATTCCGCCCCGGCCATCAGGCAACAAACAGAGCTGCCCTGCCTTGGCGCTGAAATCGTGCAATTTCGCCCACCGCCGCTCGGCCTCAGGCAGGGAAGGCTCCAGCGCCTCCCAACCTGCTTTGCCCAGAGGATAAATGGCGATGGAGCTGGCCGGTTTTTCCTGTGTAAACATGTGTTCCCCTGTCAATGGCGGCAATCCTGCCACCAGCATGGCGTGCTGTTGATAAAGTCCAGCAGCGCCTGATATTTCGGTGCTTGGCTGGTTGGCTGGGTAATGTATTCCTTGACGCCCCACGGGCCTTGCTTGTTGTAGACGCGGGGCGCGGTGTAGTGCATCAGCAACGTGCCGCCTTCCGCTTTCCAGCCATTCAGGAAGCGGTCGTAAATGCCGCGCATCCGTGGGTCGCGGTTGGCTGCATACAGCAATGGGTTGGGGAATTCGTCATCCGTGCGGGTTTGGAAATCCGCCAGCCCCTGGCCTGCCTCATACGCCACCAACTGCACGCCGTATTTGTCCGTGATCGCTTTCTGGGTGCGGATATACTCCATGACCTTGTCATGCGAATAACGGTAGGCCGGATTGGTGATCAGCCCCAGCGCGTCATCCACGCTCTTGATGGTGCGCACTTCGGCATGGCCGCCAAACACATACGGGCCAATGGCGAACGCATCGGCATGCTTATAAGCGTCATTTTGGCTCAACACAATTTCAGTCAGCTGCGGATTGATGGTCCAGCCTGACAGAATGCGCACCAACCGCTGCGAACCGCCGAACACGTCTTCCCAAATTTTGAAGATTTCCACCGAACGCTGCGAGTAGTAGCGATAGCCAGCGCGCTTGGCGTTGGAATCCAGCCCCAGTTTCATGCCCATATCGATCATGTAATTGCCTTGGGTGAAAATGGTGTTCCAGGTTTCGTTGCTGTATTCAATATGCGGTTTGAGGTTGCGGTTCAGGTGCTGTTTCACGTAAGCCGCGTATTGGCGCACGTAATTGTCATCCGCCGCATGTGGCAGCGTGAACCAAGGGTCAGCGTTCGCACGGTTGGCCAGCTCCACCATGATTTCCAGCGGCGCGCCACGGGTGCCTTCCTTGCCACCCCAGGCCGCCTCGGTCAGCTTGTGGCGCTGATCCCAGGTCTGGATGGTGCTACGGGTGACGCCGCTCATGTTCATGAAGCGGATGGCGCGGAAATCCTTCATGAAATTCATGAAATCCGGATTGAAAATGATGCTGCCAGCATGCTCCACAAAAGACTGGTAATCGCCGCTGCATTCGGAAGCGGAGGCAACGCGCTTAAATGGGTTGCCCGCGCAAATGCCACCCGGCGGCAGGATGCGGATATTGCGCAGGTAATTCTGTGGATTGCTGCGGGTGATCAGCAT
Organism: Candidatus Thiothrix phosphatis; assembly: GCF_035668035.1. Taxonomy (NCBI): domain Bacteria; kingdom Pseudomonadati; phylum Pseudomonadota; class Gammaproteobacteria; order Thiotrichales; family Thiotrichaceae; genus Thiothrix; species Candidatus Thiothrix phosphatis. The sequence goes on from NZ_JAYMYJ010000139.1 coordinate 21,713, forward strand.
CGACGCATTCAACATGCCATCCGCGCCTGCGTCGATCTTGATGGTGTCATAACCCTGCCCGTGTTCCTGCAAACTGGCGTCATTCATGTACTGGATGTCGCCCTCCCCATCATACAGGACGGTATAAACGCCAGCCGGGATGACAGCGGCGGGCAGGTTGGAAAGGAAACGGGTTCCCGCTTGCCCACCGTTGAGGTTGGCTGGCCAACCGTCCGTATCGTAGAGGACATTGCCTTTGGTCAACCACGGGCTGGCTTCGGCGAACGGCAGCGCCGCGTGCATCAGGTCGACGAAAGGCATGCTGGCGTCGCTTTCTGTCACTTCATTGGTGTTGGTGCCGATGGGGGAAGCGGAATTGGCAGTGGAATAAGCGCCCCTTGACGCCGTCATGGCAGCGGTTGAGGCGGTGCCGGATGTCAGGGAGGTGGAATCGGAACGGGATGGGTTGTTGCCTGGGGCAGAGCCGCAGCCGGAAAGTCCCAGCAGCAAAACACCTCCAACAACTGCCAGTCGGGTCAGGTCAGCCAGCATAATTAGTCCTTTGTGCAAAATTCTTGTGAGTTCATATTTCCAAATGAAGTCTAGCACGAGGTTTTCGCTTCTGCGATGGATATGCTTTTGGGAAGAACTTCAATGATCCCCATCCACGTAATACCAGCGCCCGCCCTCTTTCACAAACCGGCTGGCCTCATGTAACTGCCCAGTTTGCCCTCCCTCCCTGTAGCGGGCGATGAACTCCACCAACCCTTGCGCATCCTGCCCCCCACCCTGCTCCGTGCGCACGATTTCCAACCCCAGCCATTCGGTTGGCGGCAGTTGCAGCAAGCCTTTCCGGTTGGGCCGGGTGCTGCTGTGCCAACTGCGGTGCAGATATGCGCCATTGCGCAGGACATAAGCGCTGTAACGCGAACGCATCAATGCTTCCGCTGTCGGCGCGGCCTTGCCGTCATGATACTGACGGCAGCATTGGTGATAGGTTTTTCCTGAACCGCAGGGGCAATGATCCATAAATACCGGCATCCTGTGCGTTACACATCAAAGCACGGATGTTACTGGGAGCCTGTCAGCCTGCCAACCAATGATAGCCCGCTGTTTCAGCGCTTATTGACACTGCATGCGCAGCAACTGTGCTGGCTCGCCATCGGCAAACGCCTGCCGATCCTGCAATGTCAGCGTACAGGCCGCTGCCAGCTTTTCGCCCAGACGAATGCGGCTGACATCCTTGTAAATCAGAATCGCACTACCGGTTGAATCCGCCATGGTGATATCCAGATGTTTGCCATGCAAGTCCTGCGCGGCAGGCAACGGCAACAGGAAATTCAGGTTCAGGTGATTGTCAGGCGATAAATCCATGTGGAAATCCGTCGCCGCCGCCAGCGCCAAAGGTTTGCCGTCAAGGCTTAGGTTGGTGAAATAATGCAGCTTGCCAAGATCAGCAATAACCTGTTGGCCAATGGTTTGCAGGGTTTCAGCGCGCTTGGCGGCGGACAAATCCTCGCCTTCCAGCAGCATATCCGTGACTTCGGTATCGTAAAACCAGTTCATGCGCACGCCGGTCAGTTCGCCATTGGCGTTTTCCTGCAACTGCGAAGCAACATCGAGCTGGTAATGGAACCCGTGCGCAAACGCCTGCCCACCCAGGGCCAGCAACAACACGGAAAGGTATGGCAAGCGATTCAGGCGCATCCCGCATTCCCTTGAATAATTTCATGAAAAAATAGCTAACGGTGGGCAAACATCAGCGTCAGCACCATCAGTGCGCTGGCCGCCACCCAGGAACCCAGCACCCGGAGAACAACACCATCCAACAAGGTCCGCAGCCCCAACGCCAACAGCGCCAACAACAACAGCGCCAAGGTGTCAGCGACTGCTACGCCAGTCATGAAAGCATAAATTTTCATCGCTTTCATGCCGGGAATCATCGCTGGGGAAGAATCCATCCCCAGCAAAACACCGGCGACAGCGGCCAGCAACAGATACAACCACACCGGCAAACGCAAGCGCAACGCCAGCAAGCAACCCGCGCCGCCTGCGGCGATCAGCAGGGGCATGCCGATACCCCACCGCACCCCATACAGCTGGGCCGACCCCAGCCCAACAACTATCGCCACCGCGAAAGCCAGCCAGCCTGTACGCACAGGCTGCGCACCTTGCTGCCCCAGCAACAGGCCCAATCCCGCCAATACCATCACATGCGCTGGAAAGTGCCAAAAATGGCCCAATCCCCGCAGAAAAAACTCCATCATCGATTCAAACAACCAGCAGCCCGGTCAACAGGCCGACGCCTGCCAACGCAATCACGGCACCGCCAGTACGGACAGTCACCGCCCCCCAATGCCAGCGGGACAGCTCGCCAAAAGCGATGCCTGTCAAATGCAGCAACCCGGTCGCAATCACAAAGCCCAGGCTGAACAGCAGTGGGTTGGCAGCTTCAGGCAATTCCGTCCCGTGCGCATGGCCATGAAAAATGGCGAAGACCCCAACCAACACCGCCGCCACCCACAACGGCGGGCGCACCGCCAACGCCACCATCAGCCCCAACACTAGCGCAGAAGCGGCAATACCCGTTTCCACCGCAGGCAGGGGCACGCCGATCACACCCAACGCGCCGCCGAAAGCCATCACCAACGGGAACACCACCGGCAGCACCCAGATGGCCGGACGCCCCAGAAATGCGCCCCACAATCCCACCGCCACCATCGCCGCCACATGATCCCAGCCAAACAGGGGGTGGGTGAAGCCGCTCATGAACCCGCCGCTGATGGTGCCGGGGTCCACATGCGCCAGCGCCGCCGAAGTCGAAAGGGCAAACAACACCAGCACGCCTGCAACCTGTTTCAGTAATGAAGCCATCAGTCCACTCCCGTCAATAAGCCTTGATGTGCAGGAATTGTAGCCTAAAAACCTGGGAGCCCCGCAGGGATTCATGCCAAAATAAACTTTTCGTAACCATCCGCTGACCGCCATGCAAATCCAGAACCCAAGTGCCTCCACCCTATGCAACGAACTTGAACTGATCGGCCAACGCCTCCCGCTCACAAACGCCACCGTGCTGGAGTTGGGCTGTGGCAAGGCGCAGATGACCCTCCGTATCGCCGAACGCTTTCCCATCGCCCGCATCATCGCCACCGAAGTCGACCAGATCCAACACGCCCTCAACCTGGTCAGTGAGCACCCTGCCAGCATCGAATTCCGCACCGGCGGCGCAGAAGCCATCGACATGCCCGACAACAGCATTGATGTGGTGTTCATGTTCAAGTCCCTGCACCATGTGCCGCGCGAACGGATGGGGGCCGCCTTGCAAGAAATCGCCCGGGTGCTCAAGCCCGGCGGGATGGCGTGGATTTCCGAGCCGGTGTACGCAGGCGACTTCAATGACATCCTGCGCCTGTTCAACGACGAAAAAACCGTGCGCGAACTGGCGTTCAACGCCATCCGCGAAGCCGTCGACGCCGGGGTGCTGGAATCGGTGGAGCAAATTTTCTGCAATACCGAAAGCCATTTCACCGACTTCGCCGAATTCGAGCAGCGCATCCTCAAAGTCACTCACACCCACCACCAATTGGACGAGGCGCTGTACCAAACCGTGAAAACCCGTTTCAACGCCCATCTTAGCCCGGAAGGCGTGCGCTTCGAAAATCCGGCCCGTTTTGACATCCTGCGCAAACCCGCTTGATTTGGCCCACTGATAATCAGGATTTGCCGTAGTGCAGGGAAAAAACAGTAGAATCACCCGATGATGAAACGTGTCTACACCTCCGCTACCCCGATGATGGCCGGTTTCCTGAAAGATGTGCTGGAAAATGCTGGCATCCACTGCATCCTGAAGAACTATTTCCTCAGCGGCGGCACGGGCGAACTGCCCATCAATGAAACCTGGCCAGAGTTGTGGGTGCAGGCGGAGCACGAAACCTGTGCCCTGGCGATTATCCGCATGACCCTGGAAGCGCAGGCCAACGCCCCTGACTGGACTTGCCCCAACTGCAATGAACGCATCGAAGGCCAGTTCCAAACTTGCTGGAATTGCGGGTATACAACCGACGCCACCTAAGCGCAACAACCCGTTTCAGGATTGGAATCCTGTCGTGTAAACTGTGCCCGCTACAACAAAAGCCATCTGAAGGGACAACACCATGAACTATCACTTTGAGCCGTCCGCCAACGCCGCCACTTTGCATACCGACTGCATCATCGTGGGCGTTTACCGGCAGGGCAAACTGTCCGCCGCCGCCGCCCAGTTGGATGCGGCCAGCGCAGGCGCGTTGCAAAACCATCTGGACATCGGCGACTTTTCCGGGGACAAAAACCGCACCAGCATGCTCTATAAGCTGCCCGGCGTGACCGCCCAACGGGTGCTGCTGGTCGGCATGGGGGAAAAGGACAAACTGACGCTGGAAGCACTCGCGCAGATAACCCAGACCGCTGTCAATGTCCTAAAAAGCAGCAAAGCGGGCAACGCCATTGCATTCCTGACCGACGAAATCGTCTCTGAACACTTGCAGGACGCCGTGCGCCAGTCTGTCGTGGCGGTCGCGGATGCGTTGTACGCCTTCGACACCTACAAGAGCAAGAAAGACGACCGGCCGGAACTGGAAGCCTGGACTCTTGCCCACACCATCGCCGGTGATTTCAGCACAGCCATCCGCCAGGGGGCCGCCATCGCCGAAGGCATGCGTGTCAGCCGCGACCTCGCCAACAGCCCAGGCAATGTTTGCACCCCAACTTACCTGGCCGAAACTGCCCAGGAACTGGCGAACTCATCCAACAAGGTTGACATTGATGTGTTGGAAGAGTCTGACATGGAAGCGCTGGGCATGGGTTCCTTCCTGTCTGTCTCCAAAGGCAGCATCCAGGACGGCAAGATGGTGATCCTGCAATACCACGGCGGAAACGTCGGTGATGCGCCGCTGGCGCTGGTCGGCAAAGGCATCACCTTCGACACGGGCGGCATTTCCCTCAAGCCGGGCAACGCCATGGATGAAATGAAATTCGACATGACCGGCGCCGCCAGCGTGATCGGCGCACTCACCGCCTGTGTGGCGATGCAGTTGCCGCTGAACGTGATTGGCGTGATCGCCGCCGCCGAGAACATGCCCGGCGGCAAGGCCAGCAAACCCGGCGACATCGTCACCAGCATGTCCGGCAAAACCATTGAAATCCTCAACACCGACGCCGAAGGCCGACTGGTGCTGTGCGACGCGCTGACCTATGTGGAGCGCTTTAACCCTGCCGCCGTGATTGACATCGCCACCCTGACCGGAGCCTGCATCACCGCACTGGGGCACCACACCTCCGGGCTGCTCAGTAATAATGATGCGCTGGCGGAAGAAGTGCTGGCCGCTGGCAAACAGGCGTGTGACGAAGCGTGGCGCTTGCCGATGGGGGAAAAATACCAGGAACAGCTCAAAAGCAACTTTGCCGACATGGGCAACATCGGCGGCCCACCGGCAGGCGCGATCACTGCGGCCTGTTTCCTGGCGCGCTTTACCGAAAACTATCCGTGGGCGCATCTCGACATCGCGGGCACAGCTTGGAAAAGCGGCGCAGCCAAAGGTGCCACCGGGCGTCCGGTGCCATTGCTGTGCCAGATTCTGATCAACCGGGCCGGTGTTTGACCCCTTGCATTCCTGACCTTCCCCGCCCAGGGGAAGGCACAAACCCAATATGACCAAGATTGATTTTTATGTCGGAAATACCAGCAGCCTGCAAGCGCGGCTGATCCTGGCCTGCAAGGTGGTGGCTAAAGCCTGGCAGCAGCGCTTGCACACTTACATCCATACAGACGCCCCTTCCACCAGCCAACGGTTGGATGATTTGTTGTGGACGTTCAATGACTTGTCGTTCATTCCCCATGCCATTGCCCCAGTCCGTGAGCAAAATGAATTCATTCTAATCGGCCATGACCATGAACCGATGGAGAATTGCGGGCTACTTATCAATGTCTCCAATGAAATTCCAGCATTTTTCTCACGTTTTGAACGATTAGCTGAAATTCTGGATCAGGAGGAACCCGTGATACGCGCTGGTCGCAAACGCTATCAGTTTTACCGTGACCGCGGCTATAATCTGGACTACCATCAACTTAAGATTTAAGCAACGATTAATCATGATGAGGCAAGATTTCGACAAAACCATTCGTATCCCGGTGATTACCGATCTGGTGCGGGCAGGTGACAATGAAATTGTCGAACAAGTGCGGAACCCCCGCTCGCGCCAGCAACGCCGTGAAACATTTGAACAACGTTTGAAAGAGCGCATTGCCGAACTGCAATCCGCCACCGGGCAGGACGAATATTCCGGCTTGGCCCGCGCCCACGCCATCCGTTCCGAAAACAGCAAACAATCCGCCCCACCCACAGCCCCGCCCCGTATTGATCCGGCAGTGGAAAAACATATCGACCAAGCGCGCGACGAGCTCATCCGTGAGCTTTCCGGCATGCTGAAGTGATTTCCCCCGCAGGGAATAAACCCGCTATAATGCCGCTCTTTTTCATCCTTTCTGAAAAGCGGCGGACATGGACAAGACCTACCAACCCCAAGCAATCGAACAACGCTGGTACCAACATTGGGAACAAAGTGGTTACTTCGCCCCACAGGGTGACGGCAAACCGTATTGCATTATGATCCCCCCCCCCAATGTGACCGGGACGCTGCACATGGGGCATGGTTTCAACCAGATGGTGATCGACACCCTGATCCGCTATCACCGCATGAAGGGCGACAAAACCCTGTACCAACCGGGCACTGACCATGCTGGCATCGCCACGCAGATGGTGGTCGAACGCCAGTTGAATGCACAAGGCGTCACCCGCCACGATTTGGGTCGGGAACAATTCCTCGAAAAAGTCTGGGAGTGGAAAGAACACTCCGGCAGCACCATTACCCGCCAATTGCGCCGCCTCGGCACCACGCCGGACTGGGCGCGGGAACGCTTCACCATGGATGAAGGCTTGTCCGCCGCCGTCCGCGAAGTGTTCGTGCGCCTGTACGAGAAAGGGCTGATCTACCGTGGCCAACGCCTAGTGAACTGGGATCCGGTGCTGCACACCGCCGTTTCCGATCTGGAAGTCATTTCCGAGGAGGAAAACGGCTTCATGTGGCACTTCCGCTATCCGGTGGCGGATGTTAGCGGCCATGCCACCGACGAATTCCTGACCGTCGCCACCACCCGCCCGGAAACCATGTTGGGCGACTCCGCCGTCGCCGTCCACCCCGATGACGAACGTTACCAGCACCTGATTGGCAAGCAAGTTGTGCTGCCGCTGGTTGGCCGCCTGATCCCCGTCGTGGGCGATGAGTACGCCGACCCCGAAAAAGGTACGGGTTGCGTCAAGATCACCCCTGCACACGATTTCAACGACTATCAGGTCGGCAAACGCCATAACCTGCCGTTGATCAATATTTTCACCATCGACGCCTGCATCAATGATGTGGCACCGGAACAATACCGTGGCCTGGAACGCTACGCCGCGCGCAAGCAGATCGTGGCGGACATGGACGCACTCGGCCTGCTGGCGGAAATCAAGGATCACAAGCTGATGGTGCCGCGTGGCGACCGCTCCGGCACCGTTATCGAGCCGTACCTGACCGACCAGTGGTACGTCGACCTGACCCGCGAGGTGCAGCCGGATGGCCGCCCCGGCGGCAAGGCCGCGATTGCCCAACCCGCAATTGATGCCGTGGAAAGCGGGAAAATCCGCTTCATCCCCGGCAACTGGGTGAACACCTACAACCACTGGATGTACAACCTCGACGACTGGTGTATTTCCCGCCAGTTGTGGTGGGGGCATCGCATCCCGGCGTGGTATGACGACGCAGGCAATGTCTACGTCGGGCGCAGTGAGGAGGAAGCCCGCAGCCAACATCAACTGCCTGCCGACCTTGCCCTGCGTCAGGACGAAGACGTGCTCGACACCTGGTTCTCCTCCGCACTGTGGCCGTTTTCCACCCTTGGTTGGCCGGATGTGGACGATGCGGCACTGAAAACCTTCTACCCGACCAGCATGTTGATGACCGGCTTCGACATCATCTTCTTCTGGGTCGCGCGCATGATCATGTTCGGCCTGAAATTCATGGGTGATGTGCCGTTCCGCGATGTCTACATCCACGGTCTGGTGCGCGACGCGGAAGGCCAGAAAATGTCCAAATCCAAAGGCAACGTGCTTGACCCGCTGGACATCATCGACGGCATCGACCTGGAATCGCTGGTCGCCAAACGCACCAGCGGCATGATGCAGCCGCAACTGGCCGCCAAGATCGACAAGGCCACCCGCAAGCAATTTCCGGACGGGATCGAACCCTACGGCACCGATGCGCTGCGTTTCACCTTCGCCTCCTTCGCCACCGCAGGGCGCGACATCCGCTTCGACCTGCAACGGCTGGAAGGCTACCGCAATTTCTGCAACAAGCTGTGGAATGCGGCGCGTTACGTGCTGATGCAGTGCGAAGACCAGGACACTGGGCTGGACGCCAGCCTGCCGGTGGAGCTTTCCGCCGCTGACCGCTGGATTCTGGCGCAATTGCAACAGACTGTCGCCGAAGTGGCCGACCATATCGACAACTACCGCTTCGACCTTGCCGCCAAAGCCATGTACGAATTCGTCTGGCACGAATACTGTGACTGGTATCTGGAACTGACCAAGCCCGTCCTCAGCAAGCACAATGACAATGATGCGGCCAAACGCGGGACACGCCGCGCCCTGGTGCGCGTGCTGGAAAGCGCCCTGCGCCTGATGCACCCGATCATGCCCTTCATCACCGAAGAAATCTGGCAGGGCATCAAAGGGCTGGCGGGCATTTCCGGCGACACCATCATGCTGCAACCTTTCCCTGTTGCTGATGAAGCCCTAACCGACAAGGCGGCGCTGGCTGAAATCGAATGGGTGAAAGCCTTCATCATGGGCATCCGCCGCATCCGCTCCGAAATGGACATCAAGCCAGGGCAAGCGCTCGACGTGCTGCTGCAAAACTGGAGCGATGCCGACAAGACGCTGTACACCAACAGTGAAGCCTATGCCCGCGCGCTCGCCAAGGTCGAATCCGTCACTTGGCTGGCGCAGGACGAAACGGCACCAGAATCCGCCACCGCCTTGGTGGGTGAAATGAATGTGCTGATCCCTCTGGCGGGCCTGATTGACAAGGACGCCGAAATCACCCGCCTGAACAAGGAAATTGAGAAGCTGCAAAAAGCGCTGGCCGGGTTGGAAGGCCGCCTCAACAATCCGGCGTTCACCGAAAAGGCAAAGCCGGAAGTGGTGGCCGCAGCACACCAACAGGCGGAGGAACAGCGTACCGCCTGCGCGCAGTTGCAGGCGCAACTGGAAAAAATCAGGGCGCTGTAAGAGGAGAAAGGCATTTATGAACCAGTACCCTAGCATTGTCATCCTGACGGGCGCGGGCATTTCCGCTGAATCTGGCATCCAGACCTTCCGCGCCGCTGATGGCTTGTGGCACAACCACCGCATTGAGGAAGTGGCGACACCTGAAGGCTTCGCCGCCAACCCCGCACTAGTGCACGAATTTTACAACGCCCGCCGCCGCCAGTTGCATGACCCGGCGGTGCAGCCCAACGCCGCCCACCTTGCCCTCGCCCGCCTGGAGCAGGAATACCCTGGCGAAGTGCTGCTGGTGACCCAGAATGTCGACGACCTGCACGAACGCGCTGGCAGCACCAACCTGATCCATATGCACGGCGAACTTGGCAAAATCCGTTGCCAGCACAGCGGCCAGGTCTACGGTTGGACTGACGACCTGGATACCCGCACGGTTTGCGAATGTTGCGGGAAACCCGGCAACCTGCGCCCGCACATTGTCTGGTTTGGCGAAATGCCGCTGCTGATGGAAGACATTTACGCGGCACTGGAGGAATGCGACCTGTTCCTTTCCATTGGCACCTCCGGGCAGGTCTACCCGGCGGCGGGGTTCGTGGAGGTCGCACGGGAGGCAGGCTCCAGAACGGTGGAGCTGAACCTCGACCCAAGCAACAATAGCGCCCGTTTTGACAAATCGTTCAACGGCCCAGCCACCCAGGTTGTGCCGATGTTCGTCGAAAGGCTGTTGGAATAAGCGCTACCCGAGTTTGAAAAGACATTACGGGCAGTATCCCGCACCCCGCCACTGTTGACCGCCATTTCCACCACCTTCTCCTTGATGCCGGGTTGGCGGGCCGCATAACGGTATGTCAGCATGAAGCTTTTCTTTGCGCAGTCTGGGTTGTCACAACGGTAACGCGGTTCGCCCCGTGCACTGTGACCTACTTTTCGGATTCGCGGGCTGCCGCAATCTGGACAGTGAATTTCTTGATGGCATGCCATCGCTCAAGCATACAGGATGCTTCAGGTTTGACCCACCACCGATAAATGGTTATGTTGAAAACAGGCTGCCAGGGCTTTTTAATTGCTGTTACAATCGCAGCCTATGTCAGGAAATAGCTTTGGAAAACTGTTTGCCGTGACCTCCTTCGGCGAGAGTCATGGCCCCGCAATTGGCTGTATCGTGGATGGCTGCCCCCCCGGGCTTGCCCTTGCGGAAGCCGACATCCAGATTGATCTCGACCGGCGCAAGCCGGGGCAGAGCCGCCACACCACCCAGCGGCGTGAAGCAGATGAGGTGCAAATCCTTTCCGGCGTGTTTGAGGGCAGGACGACTGGCGCGCCAATCGCGCTGATCATCCATAACACGGATCAGCGATCCAAGGACTACAGCGACATTATGGATCGTTTCCGTCCAGGCCATGCGGATTACACCTATTACAAGAAATACGGGTTGCGTGATTACCGTGGTGGGGGGCGTTCATCCGCACGGGAAACCGCCATGCGTGTGGCCGCTGGCGCAATCGCCAAAAAGTGGCTGCAAGAACGTTACGGCGTGCTTATCCGTGGCTATCTGTCGCAGTTGGGGCCGATTGTGGCGGAAAAGCTAGATTGGGAGGAAGTTTCCAACAATCCGTTTTTCTGTCCGGACGCTGGCAAAGTGCCGCTGATGGAGGAATACATGGACGACCTGCGCAAGGAAGGCAATTCTGTCGGTGCCAAAATCACCACAATTGCATCCAATACGCCGCCGGGTTGGGGCGAACCGATTTTTGACCGGCTGGATGCTGATATTGCGCATGCCATGATGGGCATCAATGCCGCCAAAGGGGTGGAAATCGGTGCAGGGTTCGCTTGTGTGGCGCAAAAGGGGACGGAACACCGTGATGAAATAACCCTGGATGGCTTCCTCAGCAACAATGCGGGCGGCATCCTGGGCGGCATTTCTTCCGGGCAGGACATTATTGTGCATACTGCTTTCAAGCCGACCTCCAGCATGCGTATCCCTGGGCGCACGGTGAATCTGGATGGCGAGGCGGTGGAAGTCGTCACCAAAGGCCGCCATGACCCCTGTGTGGGCATCCGCGCCACGCCGATTTGTGAGGCGATGCTGGCGATTACGCTGATGGATCACGCTTTACGCCATCGGGCGCAAAATGCCGATGTTGTCACCAGCCTGCCGGACATTCCTGCCTCCCCTTGAATCAGCCCCCTGTCAATTCTGAGCCGCCTACAAAGCCGCCTTACGGGCGGCTTTCGGTTTTCTATTTCGCTTATTTTGCGGCCTTGGGCGTCTTTGTGCCTTACTGGACGGTGCACCTGAAACAGTCCGCCGGTTTTTCGCCCGCACAAATTGGCGAGCTGATGGCGGTGTTCATGGCCACCAAAGTGGTGGCCCCCTTTCTCTGGGGCTGGTTGGCGGATCATTCCGGACAACGCCTGCGCATTATCCGGGTCGCTAGCCTATTGGCGTTGGTGTGTTTCGCTGGCGCTTACTGGCGGCAGGATTTTGGCTGGATGGCGCTGGTGATGGCGGGTTTCGGCTTTTTCTGGAATGCTTCCCTGCCGCAATTTGAGGCCTTGACCCTCAACCATTTGGGCGCGCATATCGGGCGTTACAGCCGGATTCGTTTGTGGGGCTCCATCGGTTTCATCGTGATGGTGGCGGGGTTGCCCGCCGTGCTGGAACAGCAGGAAATCAGCCGGGTGGTGGACGCAATGCTGCTGCTGTTCCTGGGCATCTGGCTGTCCACCTGGCTGGTGCAGGACAAGCCCCATGCTGCCAGGGCTGCTGTCAGGGACAGCCGTTTGCGCGAGGTGCTGCGCCAGCCTGCGGTGTGGATGCTGTTGCTGGCGTGCGCGCTCCAGCAGGCCAGCCACGGCGTTTACTACACGTTTTTCAGCATCTACCTGGAAGACCATGGTTATTCGCGCAGTTTCACCGGCTGGATGTGGGCGCTGGGTGTGCTGGCGGAAGTGGGGCTGTTTCTGGTCATGCACGGCTTGATCCGCCGTTTTGGCGCGGCGCGGTTGTTTATGTTGGCACTGTTCCTGACCAGCCTGCGTTGGGTGGCGCTGGGCGCATGGGTTGATGAGGTGTCGGTGTTGATGGTTTCACAACTGCTGCACGCCGCCACTTACGGTTTGTTCCATGCCTCCGCCATTCACTTGATTCACCACCAGTTTCCAGGGAAATTGCAGGGCAGGGGGCAGGCGCTATATTCCGGCCTGAGTTATGGGATTGGCGGGGCTTTCGGCAGCCTGTCAAGCGGCTATGCTTGGGAATGGCTTGGTGCCGCCCAGACTTTTTACGCTGCCGCCTTGGTCGTAGGGGTGGGTTGGATATTGTCCATGATCTATGTACGGGAGGAAACCGATGTTGCCATCAGCCACTGACGCTTTGCAGGAAGATGCCATCCGCCGCCGCCTTGACCCTGCGGTTGCCTCGGCGCTGCATGGCCTGCATATTTTCCCGCAACTGGATTCCACCAACCGTTGGGCCTTGCAGGACGGGCAGTGTGGCGATGTCTGCCTGGCGGAACAGCAGACCGCTGGCCGTGGCCGTCGGGGTCGGCAGTGGCTGTCTCCGCCGGGCATCAATTTGTATTTCTCACTGCGCTGGTGCTTCGGGCAAACGCCGGAGCACCTGCCGATGCTGGGTTTGGTGGCAGGGCTGGCGGTGGTGGAGGCATTGGCAGATTGTGGGCTGCATGGACATGGCCTGAAATGGCCGAACGATGTGTACTATGATGGTGAAAAGCTAGGTGGAATCCTGTTGGAAGCGGTTGGCGCGTTGGAGCAAATTGTCATAGGTATTGGTTTGAACGTGAATATGCAGGCGGAGGTTGGCGACGGCATTGGCCAGCCATGGACGAGTTTGCGTATGGCGCTTGGCGCGCCTGTCGCCCGCAACATGTTGGCGGCGGCGCTGCTAAACCGTTTGGTGCCACGTCTACAAATGTTTTCTCATCTGGATATGGCGCAATTCCGGCAGGACTGGCAAGCTTGGGATGTGCTCGGTCAACGTGAAGTGCGGGTGGTGGCTGGCCCTGAGGTTTTGCTGGGGCTTGCATCAGGCGTTGATGATCGCGGACAATTACGCATCAAATTATATGATGGATCAATAAGAACCTTGTCGTCGGCGGATGTATCGGTACGGATGTAATGGTTTTGCTGGTGGATGCAGGCAACTCACGCCTGAAATGGTCAGAGCTGGATGCGGCAGGTAGCCTGTCTGCACAGCAAGCGCGCGCCTATGGGGAACGTCCGGCGTTAGCTGCATTCATTGACTTGCTGGATGCTTATCCAGCAGTCGGACATATTATCCTGGTGCATGTGCTGACCCAATTGTTTGCTGACAGTGTGCGGGAAGTTTGTGCGCTGCGCGGCGTCAATTTGCGGATGGTGCATTCCGTTCCCCAAGCCTATGGCATCATCAGCGGCTACCAGAACCCTACCTCCCTGGGCGCTGACCGTTTCGTCGGATTGGTCGCCGCCCGCCGCCTGGCGGGTGACCAACCCTGTATTGTGATTGATTGCGGCACTGCCATTACGGTCGATGCTGTGGAGGGTGACGGGCGGCATCTGGGCGGCTTGATCCTGCCAGGGCTGCAATTGTCGGCAGAAGCGTTGATCGCACGGGCGCAAGGCAGACTCAGCCTGTCTTTCGAGCAGCCGGGCATTTTTGCTGATGGCACGGCGCGGGCAATCGGCAGTGGCTGCCTGTTTGGGCTGGTGGGGGCGATTGAAGGCATTTGTACGCGCATGCAACTCGCCATGTCTGCCCCGCCCTTGCGCATCTTGACGGGTGGGGATGCCGCCCATCTGCGCTCGTGGCTGCATGATGGGTTTCTGGTGCAGCCTGATTTGCTGATGCATGGCTTGCGTTATATTGCGGAGCAGGAAGCATGTACCAGTTGCTGATTGCACTGCTGTTCCTGAACCTGTCGGCGTTTGCCTGGAACGCATTTCTGGCACCGAGCCATGCCAGCCCCCAGTCCGTGTTGCTGGAGCCGGGTGTGCCGTCACTGGCCTTGCGCACGGATGTCGATAGTGTGATGTACAGCAGCAATTCGGCGGCTACGGAAAGCAGTTGCTACACCATCGGCCCCTACAACAGCGAGCGGGCTGCGCAATTGGTGGCGGGCAAGGTGCGCAATTTTGGCTTGGCGGTGCAAATCCGCAAGATGCAGAGTATGGAGACGCTGAACTTCTTTGTGTACATCCCGCCACTGGCCGATTATGCGCAAGCGGAAAAGACGGCACAGGATATTGTCAAGAATGACGTGCGCGATGTTTACATCATCAATGAAGGGCCATACCAAAACGCCATTGCATTAGGTTTTTTCAATAACCTGAACAAAGCCAAACGGCATGCCGAGTATATCCGTTATTTGGGTTATGACGCGCGTTACACCGAGCAGCAGGAGCCGCGCGAAGTGTTCTGGGTAGATTACGATGAGCCGTTTGGCAGCAATACGCCCGTGCAGGCATGGAGCGCGGCGGTGGATGCGACTTCTGAAGTGCAACGGATTCCGCGCGCGTGCAGCAATATCATTCCGGCTGCTGCGCCTTAAGGCAGGCAGGGTAGGAGCAGCCGTCGCCGTCGCAGTCACAGGCGTGGGCGGCGGATTGCAGGATCAGGCTAGGCATGAGCGGGGAAACGCCCAGGTAGGGGGCCATGCGGATTTGGATGTGGGGATGCTCGCGCTGTTTCGCCCGCACCAGTTCCGGCACGTCAGTGACAACATGGCGGCCTGCGGAGAGAAAAAAAGGCATGATGGTGATGGTGGTGGCACCTTGCTCGATGCAATGCTGGACGCCATCCGGGATGGAGGGTTCAGCAAGTTCCAGAAAAGCGCTGCCGACATACCCGTAGGTGTCGCCGGATTGTCTGGCGATGTGATAGGCGAGGGCACGGATTTCGTCGTTGGATTCAGGGCGGCGGCTGCCGTGGGCAATGATGAGCAGGGCTTGCATGGCAATTTCCTTGGCTGAATGTTTTCCTTCTGATGGGTTCCGAGAAGGACGGGTTCGGGGTGACCTGACCCAGCAATCCCGGACACCTCAAGATGCGGGAGCTTTAGCCTCAAATTCCACCGGATTGAGATAGCCGAGTGTACTGTGCGGGTGGTCGCGGTTGTCAAGCTGTAAAAGAAATGAGTTGCCGTAAGCATCCTGCTAAAATCCGCACTTTGCGACTACCACCCCCACACCCATGGACAAATTCATCCGCGTTCGCGGCGCACGCACCCACAACCTGAAAAACATCGATGTCGACCTGCCGCGTGACAAGCTGATCGTGATCACCGGCCTGTCAGGTTCGGGCAAGTCGTCGCTGGCGTTCGACACGATCTTTGCGGAAGGGCAGCGGCGCTACGTGGAGTCGCTTTCCGCCTACGCCCGCCAGTTCCTGTCGATGATGGACAAGCCGGACATCGACCACATCGAAGGGGCGTGCTAGGAGGGAAATGATGAGTTCGGGCGCTATGCGGATTTGGCGGTGGCTGGCATTACCCAGCAGATGCGCTGGATCGAGCCGGGAACCTTCCTGGTGGGTTCGCCCTTGCCTGATTTTTCTGTTGATTAATTTTATTAATTCTGGTCAATTGTTGCCTTTAGCAGGCATTTTGCTGTAGGGCATGGTTCGACGTACCGCTACAGTTTTTGCAATTATGCGAATGAAAGCAAACGGCATGAAAGACCATGAATTAACCGAACGTGATATTTGCACCAAACGGATTGTACCCGCAATCCTGAAAGCCGGGTGGCAGCAGAATCAGTTTGGTGAGGAGGTTAGCCTGACAGCTGGCCGGGTAAGGGTGCGTGGAAAGCTGGCAGCACGCATCACCAACCCCGATGCGAAAGGTGGCCCGAAACGCGCCGATTTCGTTTTATACGCCCGCCCTGACCTACCCATTGCCGTTATCGAAGCCAAGCAGGCCATTTACTCGTTGGGTCGAGGGATGCAACAGGCTCTAGCTTATGCGGAATTGCTGGATGTGCCGTTTGCCATCAGCAGCAACGGCAAAGGTTTTTTGTTGCACGACTGTACCGGGTTGTCTGATCCGGTCGAGCGTGAGCTGGCTCTGGATGCTTTCCCCACCCCTGATGAACTATGGGCGAAATACCGGGAGTGGAAAGGTCTGCAAAACCCGGATACCGTGAAACTGATCGAGCAGCCTTATCACACCGATGGCAGCGGCAAGGAGCCGCGCTATTACCAGCGGGTAGCTATCAACAAGACTATTGAGGCCATTGCCAAAGGCCAACAGCGTATCTTATTGGTCATGGCGACCGGCACAGGCAAAACCTATACCGCGTTCCAGATCATTTGGCGCTTGTGGAAAGCCAAAGTGAAGAAACGCATCCTGTTTCTGGCTGACCGCAATATTCTGGTCGATCAAACCATGCAGCAGGATTTTGCCCCGTTTGGCAATGTCATGCACAAAATCACCAACCGTGAAGCCAAAAAGGTTTACGAAATCTATCTGGCTTTGTATCAAGCGGTGACGGGCAAAGAGGAATGGAAGCAGATTTACCGCCAGTTTCCGGCAGATTTCTTTGATCTGATCGTGATTGATGAATGCCATCGCGGCAGTGCGGGCGAGGATTCCGCATGGCGTGAGGTGCTCGATTATTTCAGCGATGCAACCCATCTCGGCTTGACTGCCACACCCAAGGAAATCAAGCCGAAAAAGGGTGAGGAAACGATTACCGACCCTGAATACAACCTCAAGTATTTTGGCAATCCGATCTACACCTATTCGCTCAAACAGGGCATCGAAGACGGTTTTCTTGCGCCTTACAAAGTGATCAGGGTGGCCACGGATGTGGATGCGCTGGGTTATACACCGGAGAAGGACAAGACCGACAAGCACGGTCAGTTGCTGGAACAGCGTCAATACAACACCAAGGATTTTGACCGTAATCTGGTGCTGACCAAGCGTACTGAATTTGTCGCCAGCAAAGTCTGGGAATACCTCAAGGCGACTGACCCGAAAGCCAAAACGATTGTGTTCTGTGATGATCAGGACCATGCCGAGCGGATGCGGCAGGCGCTGGTCAATATCATTCCGCAGGCGGCGCGTAACCGTCGCTACGTGATGCGCATTACCGGTGATGATAATGAGGGCAAAGCGCAGCTTTCCTACTTCATCGACAATGACGAACCTTATCCGGTGATTGCCACCACCTCCAAGCTGCTGACCACCGGGGTGGATGCGAAAACCTGCAAGCTGATTGTGCTGGATCAAACCATCAACTCCATGACCGAGTTCAAGCAGATCATCGGCAGGGGTACGCGCATCCGCGAGGATTACAACAAGCTGTATTTCACCATCATGGACTTCAAGGGGGCAACCCGCTTGTTCTCCGACCCGGATTTTGATGGCGAGCCGGTCGCGGTGTTTGAGCCAAAACCGGATGAATCGGTTGTGCCGCCCGAAGATTTGGATGATGGCTCAATCGGTGAAACGGAAATTCTGCCTTATGAGGCAACGGAGGGCAGTGATGCTGGCAGCGCAGAAACGGAAGGCGGTGACGATAATTCCGGTTCAGGCGGTGGGACAGGGCGAACCAAATATGTGGTAGACGATGTGGGCGTAAAACTTGCTGTGGAGCGCACCCAGTATCTGGATGCTGACGGCAAGTTGATTACGGAGTCCTTCCGCAGCTCCCTGAAAGAACAGGTCAAAAACTCACTGACGGAAGAATTCAAATCGCTGGATGATTTCCTGAAACGCTGGAACTCCGCCGAACGCAAACAGGCAATACTGGAGGAACTGGCAGCGCAAGGGGTGCATCTTGATGTGTTGCAACAGGCTGTCCCCAACGGTGAGGAACTGGATGTGTTTGATCTGGTGGCGCACGTCGCTTTCGACCAGAAACCGCTGACCCGTCGGGAACGCGCCAACCAAGTCAAAAAACGCGATGTGTTCGGCAAGTACGGCGAGCAGGCGCGGGCAGTGCTGGAAACCTTGCTGGATAAATTTGCCGACCTCGGCGTGCAGGACATTGAAGACGCCAAAATTCTGGAATTGCCACCGTTTGACCAGTTTGGAACGAAGCACCAGATTCGGCGCAAGATTTTCGGTAGTCCCGAGCAGTATCAACAAGCATTGCGTGAATTGGAGAATGCCTTGTACCAGCAGGATGTTGCGTAATCCACCACGCTTTGCAATAAGTATTACCTTGAGTAATAATGTTTGAGTCAAGTAATACTGGAGGGCCGGGTATGAATGCGTTTGTATCGACAGTGACACAAAAAGGACAGGTAACGATCCCCAAGAGTGTACGGGATAATCTGCATTTGATGACAGGTGACAGGGTTGAATTTATTCTCAATGATCGGGGCGAAGTCGTCCTCAAACCTGTTACCCGCAAGGTAGTAGAAGTTGCCGGGTTACTGAGCAAATACAAAAAGTCCCGCCCTGTGACTATCGAAGAAATGGATCAGGCGGTTGCCCAGTACATTAGGGATACAGCTTCATGAGAGCGATTGATACCAATGTGCTGGTGCGCTTTCTGGTGCAGGATGACGAAAAGCAGACACAGGTATCTACCCAATTGTTGACCGATGCAGAAGCAGATAAACAACCGTTATTTGTCAGCAATGTGGTCGTGCTGGAATTGATGTGGGTTTTGCGCAGTATTTATGAAGTGCCTCGGGACGAGATACTGGTTTGCTTGAACAACCTGCTTTCCATGATGGCGCTGGAATTCCAGGATTCCCTGATCGTCCACGACTTTGTAAGTAGCGCACAGAACAATACCTATGATTTGGCAGATCTGTTGATTTCTCAGGTTGCGAAGGGCAAAGGTTGTGATACCACACTGACCTTCGACAAAAAAGCCGCCAAAGCGCCCCATTTTACCCCGCTATAATCACAAGCCCTCTCCCAGAAAGGAATCCGGATGAACCTCAGCAGTACTATCAAGAGTATTCAGGACATTATGCGCAAGGATGCAGGTGTCGATGGTGACGCGCAACGCATTGGCCAGTTGACCTGGATGCTGTTCCTGAAAGTCTTTGACCAACGGGAGGAGGAGTGGGAAGACGACGCTCGGGACAACAAGGCAAGCTATGTTTCCCCCATCCCCGATGGTTTGCGCTGGTGCGATTGGGCAGAGCCGGTCAAGGATGCGCAAGGCAAAAAACAACCCAGTATGCCCGCCAGTGAGTTGATCGACTTTGTGAACAATACGCTGTTTCCGGGTTTGCAGGCTATTAATCCGGCACTTGGCAAAAAGCACAAGGTTATCCACGAGGTTTTCCGCGACTCCTACAACTACATGAAGTCCGGGCAGTTGATGCAGGAAGTGATCGAGAAGCTGGATGATGCCATCGACTTCCACGACTTCAAGACCCGCGCCAATCTGGGCGATGTGTACGAACAAATGCTCAATGACCTGCGCGGGGCGGGGAATGCGGGCGAGTTTTATACGCCACGGGCGATTACCCAGTTCATGGTGCAGATGGTCAACCCACGTCTGGACAAGCGGGAAAAGGTGCTTGATCCGGCTTGTGGCACGGGCGGCTTTTTGACGGCAGCAATCGACCACTTCAACCATCAAATCACCGACAAATCCGGTACGGACGATAAAAAGGCAATTGAGGAACTGATTTTCGGCTTTGAAAAAAAGCCGCTGCCGCATTTGCTGTGCACCACCAATTTGCTGCTGCATGGCATTGATGCACCCAGCCAGATTGAACACCGCAACACGCTTGCCCGTGCGTGGAATGACTGGAGCAAAGCGGAAAAGATGGATTGCATTGTCACCAATCCACCGTTTGGTGGTTATGAGGAGGATGCGGTTGGTGGCACTTATCCGGCTGACCTGCGCACCCGCGAAACTGCCGATATGTTCATGGCGCTGATCGTCAAAAAGCTGCTGAAAGATGACGGCGGGCGGGCTGCGGTGGTGTTGCCGGATGGCTTCATGTTCGGCGATGGCATCAAGGGCAAGCTGAAAGAAAGGCTGTTGAAAGAGTGCAAGCTGCATACCATCGTGCGCTTGCCCAAAGGCGTATTCGCACCCTATACCACTATCAAAACTAACTTGCTGTTCTTTACCCGGCGTAAGCCTGAAACCGACGATGACGATCAGGATGAAAGCTTCAAAACCGACACCATCTGGTTTTACGAGCATCCGTATCCGCCCGGTTACAAAAGCTATTCCAAAACCAAACCGATCCGGCTGGAAGAGTTCGACGCGGAAAAGGCATGGTGGGGCACGGAAGACAACGACTTTGCCGACCGTGAAGAAACCGGACTGGCGTGGAAGTTTGACTTCAAAACCCTGCAAGCCGAAAAGTGGGCTGAAGCCAAACCGCATTGGGATAAAGCCGAAGATTTCAATAATCAGGCGAATGCGCTGGAAAGCGAAGCCAGAGACTTGCGCAAGAGTCTGGTGGGCAGCACCGATGCCGACTACCGTAAGCAAATAGAAACCCAGATTGAAGAACTCAAAGCTAAAGCCGAACCCTTGCGCCTGAAAGCGCGGGATGCGCAGGCGGCGGGCGACCGTATCTATTGGCCTATCTTCAACCTCGACCAGAAAAACCCGAACGCTCCGGAAGAAGAAAGCCACGATCCTGATATATTGCTGGGCAAGTACAAAAAACTCCTCGGCGAAATCGAAGAAACCGAAAACACCCTCAAAGGCGAACTGGCCGCAGCACTGGCTCACCACTTCGCGGAAGAGGAAGCCGCCTGATGGATGCCAAACAGTTTTTGGCAGAGTTCGGACACATCGCCAATGCACCAGGCGGTGTACAACGCCTTCGGGAAATGATTTATCAGCTAGCTGTGACGGGCTTATTAAGTCAACAAGTTGAAGATGCCAAGAGTCTGCTACAAAAGATTGAACTGGAGCGAGAGAGGCTGATAAAGAAAGGCAAATACAAGCGAATACCTAAGCTGGAAAAAGAGCCTTTACTGGTTGCTCGAAATATCAGTATTCCTAAGGCTTGGGTGTGGACTCGCTTGTTGGATATAGGTGAAATTAGCCCTAAAAATAAGTTGGAGGATGAAGAAGGAAAAATAGCTGATTTTATACCCATGAGTGGTATTTCTGAGTTACATAAGGCCGTATTAGTAAGTGAAGTTAGAGGATGGAATGAGATTAAAAAGGGGTACACCCATTTTGCTAATAATGACGTTGTGGTTGCGAAAATCACTCCCTGTTTTGAGAATGGAAAAGCAGCTGTTATCCGAGGTTTGCAAAGTGAACTAGGAATAGGTGCAGGTACTACTGAGTTACATGTGGTTCGTATGATCCATGAAGGTGTATTGCCTGACTATGTTTATATTTTCCTTCGCTCTCCTTATTTTAAAGTCGAAGGTGAAAAAAACATGACAGGAACAGCGGGGCAGAAGCGTTTACCTACAGAGTTTTTTGCTACTTATCCTTTTCCCTTACCCCCAACAGAAGAGCAATCCCGCATTGTCGCCAAAGTCGATGAACTCATGGCGCTTTGCGACAAACTCGAAGCCCAACAACAGAAAAAACGCCAATTACAGAACAAGTTGCGTCAGTCTGTTTTACAAGCTGTTGCCAATGCGGAAAGCCCGAAAGAGTTGCAAGATAGCTGGGGGCGATTGGCGGGGAATTTCTCGCATTTGTTTGCAGAGGCGGAGGATGTAGAAGAGCTACGTAGTTTGATTCTTGACTTGGCAGTTTCTGGGAAATTACTTACTCCAGATATGTTCAGTAAGACTCAAACAGGCAAAGATGTCTTGACGAAAATAGAACACCTTAGAAAGTTATGGATGGGAAAAGCAAAAGATCAGGAATTAAAAGAAGCAAAAGCCATGTTTACAAAGCTTCGTAACCAAAGAGTTAACTTCCCTATCGATGTTATACCTCAACACTGGCAGTGGGTAACTTTATTGCAAGCCGCCCAAGTTGTTATTGATTGTGATCATAAAACTCCACAATATGTCGAAAATGGCATTCACCTGATAAGAACAACGGATATTCGAAATGGGATAATGAATTTATCAAACACACGAAAGGTGTCTGATGAAGGTTATCGTTCAAGGTCACGGCGACTAACTCCGAAAGCGGGAGATATTTTCTTTACAAGAGAAGCTCCAATGGGTGAGGCGGCATTGGTTCCAAAGTGCCAAACTGTTTGTTTAGGTCAAAGACTCATGCTTATCCGGGTTTTTGAGGAAGTACTTGATAACCAGTTTGTGATATATGCTATTCGGAGTCCAAGTTTCCAAAAGCGTTTATCTAATGATGCTGTCGGTATGACAGTAAAGCATATCAATGTAAAAGATGTTGAAAATCTGTTTATCCCTCTACCTCCAAGACAGGAGCAAGCTTTAATTGTTCAGCAATTAAATCAGTTCATGCTTCAATGCGACTCTTTTGGGGTGCAACTTCGTTCTGCTCAGAAGACGGCTGAGCGATTGGCGACGGCTGCTATTGCCAGTCTGACTGGTATTTCCACCCCACAACAGGAAGAACCCATGAAAGTCCCACAAACCGAATTGAAAGCCCCGGTACGTTTGGGGACAGCCCAACCACCCAGCAATATGCAAGCCCCATTGGCAAGCCTGCTTGCCCGCCATAACGGAGAAATGGGCGCAAATGACCTGTGGCAGCGCTTCGGCGGGGAAGTCGACGCTTTCTACGCCCAGCTTAAAACCGAAGTGATGCACGGCTGGATCGCCGAACCCACCGGGGCGCAAATGCTGGAGAAGGAGGCCGACTGATGCGACTGCAACGCCTGTGGCTCAAACAGTTCCGTAACCTGCATGATGTGACGGTGGATTTTGCCGAGTATTACGAACCTTCGCCAAGGCAGCCAGCCGATGCGGAGCTGAAACCCATCCGTAGTCATGCCCTGATAGGTCAAAACGGCACGGGTAAATCCAACCTGATGGAAGCCCTGATCACGATTTTTCGTAATATTGATCTCGATTTGCCTGCTCCGTTTGATTATGAGTTGGAATACCGTATTGGCAGCAACAACATAAAAATCGTTGCGGATACCGTCAATCAGGCGCGTCCGTATGTCTGGGTTAATGAAGAAAAGCAAACACAAGGTTTTTTGCTCAGTAACGACTACGAATACCTGCCCGCCCATATCTTCGCGTACTACTCTGGCAAAAATGACCGGATTGAATCTCTGTTTCAAACCCATCAGGAACGCTACAAGAAAATCCTGCAACAGGATCAGGATGATCTGATTCGCCGCCTGTTCTACTGCCGTGGCGGGCATAGTCAATTGGTGCTGCTTTCCTGCCTGTTATCCGAGGATAAAGAATTCAAGAAATTGCTGGGCAATCTGGGAATTGAATCCATCGAGTCCGCCAACTTCGTACTGAAAAAGCCCTACGCGCTGCGTGATTTAAAAGAGACGGATATTCTCGAAGGCGATCCACGTTTCTGGTATGCCCGTGGCACGGTCATTCATGGTTTTCTGGATGAACTTTGGAAAGTGGCTTGGGCACCGATTCAGGAAACCCGTAACGTCACCATTGATTTTCGCCGCCGCCCGGAAAAGCAGGAACTGATGTACCTGTTTGTACCGGATCAGTCCGCACTGGAAAAACTGGGCGAAATGGTAGGAACGCCGGAACGCTTTTTCCGTTATGCCGAAGCGGCCTATATCGGGGACTTATTGGAGGAAGTGCGGATCACTGTTAAAAAGCGCGGTGCAGATGGCGCTATCAGTTTCAAGCAGCTTTCCGAAGGCGAGTTACAGATGTTAACTGTGCTCGGCCTGATGCGTATTACCCGGCGTGATAACTGCCTGTTCCTGCTTGATGAACCGGATACGCATCTGAACCCGATCTGGAAGCTACGTTATTTTGATGATATTGAAAAAATCCTCAGCGCAGATGACGATGAGTCCAATAAAGGCGAATCTCAGATACTGGTAACAACCCATGACCCAATCATGGTGGGTAGTCTAAAGCGTGAGCAAGTACATATCCTGCGTAAAACAGGGCAAAAAACGGAAGTTTTCCCACCAGACGAACATCCTCAGGGTATGGGAGTAACAGGATTATTGAAAAGCAATCTGTTTGGCTTGTCTTCTACGCTTGACCCGGAAACAGAACGCCGTTTGTATCGCCGCAACGAATTGTTTGCCACAGAAAACCGCACACCGGAACAGGATGATGAATTACGTTATTTGAGCGCCGATTTGGCTGATCTTGGTTTTTCCAGTGCTGATTTTAAAGACCCGCTTTATGCAAAGTTGGTTTACAAAATGGCGCAGCGCAGGCGTTTGAGCAAGCCTCCGACGACCCCCGGAGAACAGGCAGAACAGGATGCCATCGCCGATGAAATTATCAATGAAATCCTCAACGAAGAGTAAAGGGCTATGCGATTTATTGATATGCAAGGGAAAACTCCCGCCAATACACCAAGAAACCCAGATTTTCCACAATGGGAACCTTGGACGCAGGAGGCATGGAGAGTGTGGCTTGACCAGTCCAATGTGTACAAACAGGAACTGGAACGCCTACACCAAGCGGGTAATATTGTGGGGCGCAATCAGTTTATTGATGATCATTCATCCCATTGGGGTAAGTTGAAACCCTGGCTAGAAGTGCTTTCGTTGGGGAAATGCTGGTTTTCAGAAGCCAAGGAAATTTTTTCACATTACGACGTTGAGCATTTCCGTCCTAAAAAAGAAGCCAAAGCTTTGGACGGCACGATTCGGGATGGCTATTGGTGGCTGGCATTTGATTACACTAACTTCCGTTTATGCGGGAATGTTGGCAACCGCAAAAAGGGCGGATGGTTCCCGCTGAATAATGAGTCCTGCCTTTCCAGCTTCGATAATCCACGGGAGGAATCGGAAGACCCATACTTACTTGATCCAACCAAGGCGTCGGATGTGGAGCTGATTACGTTTGACGAAGAAGGTAAAGCTATTCCCGAACCCGGTTGTTCAGATTGGGAAAAATACAGGGTAGAAGAGACCAGGGAACCTCTAAAAACCCACCGCCGCGCCTGATTATGAGATAATGGCCACTGA
>NZ_JAYMYJ010000140.1:0-46874 GCF_035668035.1 Candidatus Thiothrix phosphatis
TTACACTCCTATCATGGGTAGGCAATCCCTATGCTATGGGTATGTAAGGTGGGTATGTCGATAATTTTCTATTATCCCGCTCTATCCTGCCCAAGAAAACCTAACGCCCTACGACAAGTATTAAAGGTTGACGCCGCTACTCCTGCTTTTAATGCATCACCCCTGAAAGACTTTAATTGTTCATCACTCATTGGAGTATTCGATACAATTCCGTTTTCACTTGCATAACCTTTCATCCATGTTGTTACCTTTTCCGTGGTATTGAGCTTTGTATCATTGTTATTCATGGGAAAAGATTTACGGTTTTCTCTCGCATCTCCACCTTGCAAGGCTGATTCAAAATCTTCCTTCCATACCAACAAATCAGCCAGCCTTATAGGCAAGCTATCTTCCCGCGATTGCCCGTCTAAAGTTTTGCGCCATTCCTCACGGTTGGATTCTTCCCCGTCTATCCAGTCCATTGTTACATGGTAATCGCTGGCAAGCTCAAACCGCCGGTATCCACCACTCCAAGATTCATCAGGCACATAGAAAACACTGCACCTCACTTCCTGAATATCAGAGTTAGCCAATGCGCTGACCGCGCCAGCAGGCACAAAGAACACCCCCCAGCGTTGCCCCAGGTAATCGCCCTGTCCCATGATTGGCTCGGCCACCATTTCGCAATTGTCGCAAAATTCCGGAAATTCGCTTTCGTCCGCATCCTCCAGCGCCAGCCGTTCGCGTTCCTCATGAATGGCAACACACTGTCTGCAATTCGCTCCCTCTTGCAGCTCGTGTTCGCGCTCCCAGGTATTCACGGGGTAAGTAACCCGGATGCAAAACCGCGTAAACGATTCAAGGCAAAACAGCAGCGCCCAATGTAGATCAGCATAACCGTTATCCACTTCAGCAAGGCGATGTGCAGCCTGTTCCAGCGTAATCAGCTTGCCTATCTGCATGGTTTCGATTGCGGACATAACACCCCTTCATGGTGTTTCCTTCAAATAAAACCAGCGTCAGGCGGGTTGAAGGTTTCCCGCTTTTCGGTAGCTACCCTAGACGCTGGACTTAAACTATAAACCGTTACGTGCCTGGAACGGCATCACCTTCTCCCCTGCCTTTTGCGAGTCGAGAAAATTAGCCCACCATTGCATCAGCTCGACACGCTGGGGCATGTATTGCGCCATGTAATTGTAAGACCCGGCTATCTTGTTGCGCTCGGCATGGGCAAGCTGTTTTTCAATATGGTTATGGTCAAAGCCAGCATCATGCAAGGTGCTGGAAGCCAGCGCCCGGAAGCCGTGTATGGTGGTGCGGTCGCTCCACCCCATGTGACGCAATACCGACAACAGCGCGTTGGAGCTTAACGGCTTGGTGCGGTGGTAGGTGTAAAACATGTACTTGGAATCACCAGTGAAAGGCCGCAACTCTTCCAGCAGTTGCAGCGCCTGCCGTGGTAGCGGGATTATGTGCGGGTCGCCCAGCTTCATGTGTTCGCCTGGAATGTTCCACAGCGCGTTTTCAAAGTCGATTTCATCCCATTCCGCCGCAATGATTGATCCAGTACGGGCAAAGGTGATCAGGGCGAATTGAACCGCCCGCCGCATCACTTCGGAACGGTAGGATGCAAGATCATTCAGGAAATCGGGCAGCTCTGCCAATTTCAGCGCCTTGAAGTGCTTGCCGGTTTCCTTCGCCTGCATGGCTTCGGTCAGATCGGGCACGGGGTTATATCTGGCCTTGCCGGTCGCCACGGCGTAGCGCATCACAGCGCCCATACGTTGCTTGATCTTTCGCGCCTTGTCCAATGCGCCGCGCCCTTCCGCCCTGCGGATGACTTGCAGGAAATCCGGCGCTTCCAGATCGGCAATAAGCCGCCCGCCGATATAGGGGAAAACATCGTATTCCAGACACGCCAGCACTTGCGCCGCATTGGTCTTGCTCCACCTGGCTAACTGGTTCTTGTGCCATTCCAGCGCCATATCCTTGAAGGTTTCACCACGCCCGCGAATCCTGGCCCGCTTCTTTTCGGTGTTAGGGTCTATGCCCTGCTCTATCAGCCCCTTTGCATCCAACATGGCCACCCGCGCCTGCCGTATCGTCACCCGTGGGTATTCGCCTATGGTAAGGATGGATTGATTACGGGTTGCCGGGTTGCGGTAACGGTGAATCCATACCTTCTTGCCGTTTGGCCTGATCTCCAATTGCAGACCGTCACCATCGTTGATACGGTACGGCTTATCTTGTGGCTTGGCGTTGTCGATGTGTATATTTTTCAGGGACATGGAGGAACCATACATTAAGTATTAACAGTAGGTTACAAGCTTTCATACACACCGGAACACACGCGCCAGCAGTACGACTGAGAACCATACTAACTTAACACACAGAATTACACACGTTTTTGCTGGCCGTTAGCGTCCATTGCCGGACTTTACGGAACAAACGAAGCAACTTAACTACTGGTTTTTATATGAATTTAGGACTTTTTCGGACTTTGCAGGAAGCAAACTTGGAGCGGGTGAAGGGAATCGAACCCTCGTATGCAGCTTGGGAAGCTGCCGTTCTACCATTGAACTACACCCGCATGCTGAAATGTCGCGTAAGCCCGCAATAGTAAAATGTTTGCAGCAAGATAACAATGGCAGAAAACGATTTCTCCGCCCGTGTGTTGGCGTGGTTTGACCAGCATGGACGCAAGGATTTGCCGTGGCAGCACAACCCCACCCCTTACCGCGTCTGGGTGTCGGAAATCATGCTGCAACAAACCCAAGTCGGCACGGTCATCCCCTATTTTCAACGGTTCATGCAACGCTTCCCGGACATCCAAGCTCTGGCGGACGCGCCGTTGGATGATGTGCTGCAACACTGGGAAGGGCTGGGCTACTACAGCCGCGCCCGCAACCTGCACAAGACAGCCCAAATCGTAAGCAGCCAGCATGCAGGCGAGTTTCCCGCCGATATTGACGCAATGGGGACACTGCCCGGCATTGGCCGCTCCACCGCAGGCGCCATTCTTTCCCTCAGCCTTGGCCAGGCACACGCCATTCTGGATGGCAATGTCAAACGGGTGCTCGCCCGTTACCACGCCATTGACGGCTGGCCTGGCGAACCCCGCATCCAGAAAAGCCTTTGGCAATACGCCGGACAACACCTGCCCGCCCAGCGCAACGCCGATTACACCCAGGCGATGATGGACATGGGCGCAACCCTTTGCACCCGCAGCAAACCGGCCTGCCTGCTATGCCCGCTGCAAACGGATTGCGCGGCACGCCAACAGGGCAATCCGCAAGACTATCCAGGCAAACGCCCCAAAAAAGATTTGCCGGAAAAAACCGCCATCGCCCTGCTGTTGCGCAATGCCTGCGGCGAAATCCTGCTACAGAAACGTCCGCCAACCGGCATCTGGGGCGGGCTGTGGAGTTTCCCTGAATTTGCCGACGCAACCGGCATGGCCGAATGGCTACAACAAGCACACGGGCAAACCCACATCATTGCGCAGCGACTGCCCGCCCTCACCCACACATTTTCCCATTACCGCCTGCATTTGCAGCCCTTGCAGGTCGATTTCGACACGCAGCCAGCGCGGATAATGGAAGGTGATGGCTGGCTCTGGTATAAAGCAGGCACCAAATTGAACGGCGGGCTGTCAGCGGCAGTCCGCCAGTTTTTCCGGAACACATGATTGTTAAACCTGAGGAATTCCTATGACACGCATGGTGAATTGCGTCCATTTGGGACGCGAAGCAGAAGGGCTGGAACGCCCGACCTACCCTGGCAAACTGGGGGTACGCATTTATGAACATATTTCCAAGGAAGCGTGGGGGCAATGGCTGCGCCAGCAGACCATGCTGATCAATGAATACCGCCTCAGCCCAATCAACCAGAAAGACCGCAAGTTCCTGGAAGAGGAAATGGAAAAGTTCTTCTTTGGCGATGGCACCAGCAAGATCGACAATTACAAACCGGAATAACCGCTGTGGGGCGTCGGTTGCGCCCCATGCCTCCCCTCAGTTCCTGGCAGGCGGCTTCCAGATAATGGCTTCCAGCCGCCAGTCCGCCAGCACATCCTTGGGTGGGACAGACCCATCCGGCCCATTCCAGTTACCGCCAAACAGATAAAGGACATTGCCGGTTTTGGGCGCATAGCAGAGCGTCTTGCCGGACAGCTCTTCCGCACCCGCCGCGCATTCTTCAGTGCTGCCAGCCGCATAAATGTCGCGGAATTTGGTACCGATGCTGTGGCCGAGACGGTTGCCGATCAGGTTGTCCTGCACCATGACGGAAAAGATTTTTTTCTCCTGCGCATCCGGATTGATGGTCAGCAACTCCTTGATGTCCTTCTTGACCGTGATGACATGGTACGGTCGGCCTTCGCTGTAATTGGTCTGTTCCGTCACATTCAAGCTTTGGAATGCCATGCCAATATCATGCAGGTTGAACGGCGTATTGGCATTGATTGGCCCCACCCCATCCACTGACAGCATTTCCAGCGGCGTCACTTCGGGCAGTGTGTTCACTGCCGCTTTCTCATTGCATCCTGCCGCCGCCAACAGTGTGGAAACCGCCACAACCATCCGCCATTTCACGCATAACTTCAGCATACCTGCTCCTCTAATTCATGACCTGAGCCATTCTTTCATAAAAACCCCACCCATGCATTTCTATAGCTGTATGTTTTATAGTCTGTAATTCACCCTGCAAGCGGAAAAACCCATGCCTGAAAATCCTGCCTGGTTGGTTGACGCCAGCATTTACGTGTTCCGCCCGTGGTTCGTGCGTGACCCTGTCCCCTTGGATCGACAGGGCAATCCGGCCAACGCCGTGCTCGGCTTCCTGCGTTTCACCTACAACCTATTGAAGACCGAACAACCGCAGCAGATCGGCTTTGCCTTCGACACCAGCCTGCATACCTCCCAGCGCAAGGCCATTTACCCCGGCTACAAAGCCAACCGCGCTTCGGCGCCGGACGAATTGAAACGCCAGTTCCAGCTTTGCCGCGATTTTCTGGATGCGCTCGGCATTGTGCAGGCCGCCAGCCACCATTATGAAGCGGATGACATTGTGGGCGCGTGGGCGCAACGGCAGCGGGAAAGCGGCCACGCCTGCATGATCATCAGCGGCGACAAAGACTTGGCGCAACTGGTCGGCGAACACGACATCTGGTGGGATTACGGCAAGCGCAAACCACTGCCGCCCGGTGGCGTGAAAAAGGAATTCGGCGTATGGCCACAGCAGATTCCTGACCAATTGGCGCTGGCGGGTGATGCGGCGGACAACATTCCCGGCGTTCCCGGCATTGGCATGGCAACTGCCGCCAAGTTGTTGCAGAAATTCCAGACGGTGGACATCCTGCTGTCACGCATCCCCGAAATCGGGCAGATGAAAACGCGCGGGGCCAAACGGCTGCAAGCGCTGGTGGATGAGCATCAGGCGACTGTGCGGCTGGCGCGGCGGCTAACCGGCATTGAATGCGAAGTCCCGGACATCCCGTTGGATTTATGGAGAAAGGAAAAGGATTTGCCCCGCCTGCAAGCATTATGTGAACTGCTGGGCCTTTCTGACCAGCAGTTCAGGCTATGGGCAGCGGTCTGACGCATCACAATTCAGACATTGCCGCGTCGTACTCCTCGCTGGCCTCCATCCATTCCAGCTCGACCGTTTCCAGGTGGGCGTCAAGGGCGGCTTTGTCCTGAAGGATTTGTTTCAGCTTGACCTTGTGGCCTTCGGTATAAAGCTCCGGGTCGCCAAGCAGCCCTTCCAGCAGGCGTTTTTGCTGGTTGAGCTTGTCCATGTCGGCTTCGAGCTTTTCCACTTTGCGCTTTAAGGGCTGGAGCTGTTTGCGCTTTTCGGCAGCTTCGCGGCGCTGGTCCTTGCGTCCGGCGGCGGTGTGCGCGGCGGCGGGTTCGTCTGACGGCTTGGCGGTGGCGGCCTCTTCAGCGCGGAAGCGGTTTTGCAGCCACACGGCGTAATCATCGAGGTCGCCGTCAAATTCGGCAGCTTTGCCGCCATCAACCAGCAGCAACTTGTCAGTGACGGTTTTCAGCATGTGACGGTCGTGCGAAACAATCACCATCGCACCCGAAAACTCCTGCAAAGCCATGCTGAGGGCAAGGCGCATTTCCAGGTCAAGGTGGTTGGTCGGTTCATCAAGCAACAACAGGTTAGGCCGTTGGTAAATCAGCAGCGCCAGCGCCAGCCGGGCTTTTTCACCGCCAGAAAAGGGCGCGACCGCTTCATCCACCCGTGCACCCTGGAAACCGAAGCCGCCAAGGAAATTGCGCAAATCCTGTTCCCGCGCCTGTTTGTCGAGTTCGCGGATATGTTGTAAGGGCGTGTGCCCAGGATCGAGCTGTTCCAGTTGATGCTGGGCAAAGTAGCCGATCTTGAGGTCTTGCGCCTGCCAGCATTCGCCGTCTTGCGCGGGCAGTTCCGCAGCGAGGAACTTGATCAGGGTGGATTTGCCCGCACCATTGGGGCCGATCAGGCCGATACGCTCACCGGCGAGGATTTGCAGTTTCACCCCGGCAATGATGGTTTTGTCGCCGTAACCAACTGCCACGCCCTGCATATTCAATAACCGCTCGGGCAACTTCTCCGGGTCGCGGAAACTGAAGTGGAATTGCGAATCGACGTGCGCGGCGGAGATCACTTCCATCCGTTCCAGCGCTTTCAGGCGGCTTTGCGCCTGCCGTGCTTTCGTGGCTTGGGCGCGGAAACGGTCGACATACTTTTGCATGTGTTCGCGTTCGCGCTTCTGCTTTTCGTAAGCCGCTTGTTGCTGCGCAAGCTTTTCCGCGCGGGTGATTTCGAAGGTGGAATAGTTGCCGGTGTAGAGCGTGAGCCTGCCCTGCTCGATATGGGCGATGTGGGTGCAGATGGCGTCGAGGAATTCGCGGTCGTGCGAAATCAGCAGCAGCGTGCCCCGGTAGCTTTTCAGCCAGTCTTGCAGCCAGATCACGGCGTCGAGGTCGAGGTGGTTGGTTGGTTCGTCGAGCAGCAGCAGGTCGGAACGGCACATCAGCGCCTGTGCGAGGTTGAGGCGCATCCGCCAGCCGCCGGAAAAGCTGCTGACCGGGCGGGTGATTTCCTCCGGCTTGAAGCCGAGGCCGTGCAACAAGGTGGCCGCGCGGCTTTCCGCCGTGTAGCCGTCAATGGCGTCGAGGCGTGCGTGCAGTTCGCCGAGGTGCGCGCCATCGGCCTGGGCGATTTGCGTTTGCAGGCGGATGTATTCTTCGTCGCCGTGCAGGGCGTAGTCGAGCGCGGTCTGCTGGCTGGAAGGCGTTTCCTGCTTCACATGCGCCAGCACCCAGCCGGGCGGCTTGCTGAAGTTGCCGGAATCCTGCGCGAGCTCACCCCGGATCAGGGCGAACAGGCTGGATTTGCCCACGCCGTTCGCGCCGGTCACACCGACTTTCTGGCCGGGGTGGATGGAGAAGGAGGCGGATTCCAGCAGCGGCTTGGAGCCACGGCGGAGGGAAAGGTCGGAGAAGACTAGCATGGGTCAGTGGGATTCTTTGCCAAGGAAAATGAGGTTTTGCGGGATATTTAACTGGCGCGCTTTGTTACGCATCCGGCGATCAAAGGTAACAAAGCCTTTCACATCATGGCTGGTGGCAAAATGCAGGGCATCGGCAAAATCCATCCCCCCTTCATACCATTCCAGCGCCTTGCCGACAGCCTTTTCATCCCGTATTGAGACATTGGGCAAACCCAGAATACGTCGAATCCAGCTTACGACTTCTTCTCTTGGCATGTTATACGTGCTTTTTGCCGCCAACACCCACACCGTTTCGAGTAATACCGTGTGCTGTACAAGACAAGGGTTTTCATCGAAAAAAGTTGCGGCGACCAGAGCTTGCTCCCGGTCGTCATTGACCACGTAACGCACCAGCAGGTTGGTATCAACAGCAATCATTTATGTAAACCAGCCTGTTCCTCGATAGCGGCATCCATTTCCTCAATCGTCAGGACTTTAGCTTGATAAGCAGGTCTGTTTTGCGGCCAATCTATTTGCGTGGGCGGAAACACGGGCTGTGGTTTCTGGGCATCAGACTGTTTACTCAGCAAAAAATCCAGAAAATCCGCCAACTCCAGCAACCGAAAGGCATCCAGTTGTTGCGCTTTCTGGAAAATCATCTCTGCATTGACCATTTGAATTCTCCCGGCTTTAACCATAGCGCGAGTATATCACCGAACTCACACTGACTACCGCAGAAGCAAAAAGCAAAATCACTGACCGGAACGGACTAACCGCACAGAAAAGTCAAAGTTGCGGTTGCTCCAAAGGTCGAGACCGCTGCCGAAGTAGACAACCCAGGCGCCGGATGCATCTTTTTCTGTTGATGACCAATACCACCGTGCCGGGGTATTTGGAAATGCCGTTTGGTTAATGGCCGGATGCTGCTTTTTATCCACCAGGGTTTTCAACTCGTCGATGGTTGGCATCCGCCAGTCGCTATAACCCGCAAAGCTTACCCCCTTGCCAAATTTCGACATGGCGTCATCCCATGTGTATGTGGCAGGTTCGCCACCGCAATCCACACCAGTTTGCCCTTCGCTACAACGCTTCCACATCAGTCCGGTTTCGGTATCGGTTACCGTGCCGTTGTTGTGGATCATGTAGCGGCCTGCAACGAGTCCATTCCGTTTCCCCTCTTCCATCTGGCGGGGCGCAGGCACTTCCGCAGGAGGCCTGGGTGTTGCGGGGCAGGAGGAGGCGGGCAGCCCCGCTTTCACCGCCAGCAACGCCCGCCAATCCCGTGCCCCGCAAAAATCCAGCACCTGCAAATGCCGTAGCCACAGCGGATAACGCACCTTTTCCGCCAGCACCGGGATCACAGGGATGCCGATTTCTTCCGCCATGCTGACTTCGTTATGCACCCATTTGGAAGTACGTATTTTTTCGGAGACAACCAGCACCATCACGTCGCTGGTTTCCAGTTCAAACTCCAGTTTGTGATACCAGACATCGCCGGGTTTCAGGCCAATCACATCGCGGAACACGGCAAACCCGGCAGACTGCAACTGCTGCTGGATTTCGGCTGCCAGATTTTCACCGTGGCTGCCGTCGCGGGCGTAGCTGATAAAGGCTTTGGGTATAGGAATGCTGATGGATTGAGAAAATGGATGCTGCATTAATAGCAGACAAACGGCGGGATGTGAATGCTGGTATACACGCCTTCCGGATCTGGACACTGATTCAACTACGCAAAGCAGCGGAATTAAGGCATGAGGCCATGATGTGGGATTATGGAACACCCGACGCCCACCAAGATTGACAATGGCGGGACGCCTCGGAGCCACAATGTCGAAACATGACGGAGGACTTTCCCCATGATGACTGAGCATATCTACCATATTTCCACCTTGTTTGAGCAGCTTGGCTTGTCCGGCGAGCACGAGGCCATTGACAGTTTCATCAATGACCACCCGCTTCGGCATGATGAGTCGTTAATCGAAGCCCCATTCTGGACGCCTGCCCAGGCTGGTTTCTTGGCGGAAGGTTTACAGTTGGATTCCAATTGGGCGGAAGTGATCGACGAACTGAATGTCCGCCTGCATGGCTGACTGGCCTCATCGCAATTGTTGGCATTCGATTCCGCAGGGGCACACATGCAATTTTCACAGCGCCCGCCACGCCGGGCGCAAGGCAGTCATTTTAGGCCTAAAACTGATTGCTCAGGTTAAGCAGTCAGAAGCTGTATTAATATCAGCATTCGCCTGATTATGAAGGCAAATTTCAGATTGGACAGAAAATAATCGCAAAACCCTGGAAAATGTGTTAACCATCACGGAATTCCTCGAATACCTCCCGCATAATTCACCCCATGCAAGACGCACTACCCTGACTGACCCAATAAATTTTTGAGGAGCCACTAAAATGATCAAGATCGTTCTGACTGTTACTTTATCCCTGATGATGTTCGCTGCGGTGGCAGCTTCTGACCAACTGACAGCGAATGCATCCTCTGCTCATAAGCTCCAAGTCATCGTCCAAAATGAAACCATTGGCCCTGGTGCTTGCCGTCTCCATTTTGAAGACAACACCACTAAGGACGTGGCCTGCGCACTGGTCGAAGGCAAATGATTTTTTGATCCTTCATCCTGCCCCTACCGGACTCCAGGGGCGGGATGAAGCTTGTCCCCACCTCCCCACGCTCATCCTCCCCTATATAAGCCACCCGTTCTGGCGCAACTCAAGCCAACAAAAACTCACCATCACCTTGCCAGTAACCGGCACCCCTTCCCAGCAGATTTATTTTACAAAGGTAAGCCCAGTAGCCGTCTATTTCCAAGATATAACCCATCTTGGCTCCTTCAGGCAGGGAATATGTGCCATTATCCCTGCAACTTCCCCAATATCATACTGAAACGCGCATGGAATCCATTATTCAGGTCATCCTGGAGGCAGGCCGCACCGGCGTTGACCTTGCCCTCTACACGCTGTTGCCCATCATGGTGGTGATGCTGGCGCTGATGAAGCTGCTGGACGCCTGGGGCGTGCTCCTGTTCATTGCCCGCCTGCTCAGTCCGGCGCTCAAACCGTTCGGCATTCCCGGCCTGGGAATTTTCGCCGCCGTCAAACTGCTGCTGGTCAGCTTCGCCGCCCCGGTGGCGACCTTCGCCCTGATGGGGCAAAACGGCGTCTCCCGCCGCCATCTTGCCGCCACCCTGGCGATGATCCTGGTCATGACACAAGCCAATGTGCTGTTCCCGCTGGCAGTTTTCGGGCTTGATGTCGGCGTGGCGCTGGCCACCTCCGTCATCGGCGGCCTGCTGGCGGCGGCCATCACCTACCACCTGTTCGCCCGCCAACCCGGTTGGGATGAGGAAACCACCAGCGCGGATGCAGCGCCACCCACTTCCCATGCCCACAAGAACGCCATCCGCATCCTCTCGGACGGCGGCCTGGAAGGGCTGAAAATCGTGGTCAACTCCATCCCCATGCTGGTGCTGGCGCTGTGCTTCGTCAATGTGCTCAAAGCCAGCGGGGCGATGGCCTTGCTCAGTGGCTGGCTGGCACCGCTGATGGCCTGGCTAGGGTTGCCGGAGGCTGCCGTATCGCCCCTGGTCACCAAATTCATCGCTGGCGGCACCGCTTTTATGGGCGTCGCCATGGATTTGCTGCGGCAAGGCAGCCTGACGGCAACAGAACTCAACCGCATGGCCGGTTTCGCCACCAACCCGCTGGATATTGTGGGTGTCGCCATTTTCGCCAGCGCAAGCCCGCGCGTCGCCGAAGTTGTCCGCCCCGCCCTGTTGGGCGCAGGCGTCGGCCTGCTGGCACGGGGCGTAATTCATCTGCTGATGTATTGAATTTGTGCCATCATTCCCCCCGTTACCCATCACTGACAGCATGAACATGAGCATTCCGATTCTCGAAGTCCGCAACCTGCGCAAGCATTATCCCGGCGTCAAAGCCGTCGATGGCGTGGATTTCGCCGTGCGCCAGGGCATCTGCTTCGGCCTGTTGGGGCCCAACGGGGCGGGCAAGACCACCACCATTGAAATGATGGAGGGCATCACCAAACCCACCTCCGGCGACATCCTGTACAAGGGTGAACCGCAAGGCGCGCGTTTCCGCAATGAGGCGGGCATCCAGTTCCAGTCGACGGCGTTGCAGGATTTCCTCACCGTGCGCGAAAACCTCAAGTTCTTCAGCAGCCTGTACCCCAGCGGCCTGCCGCTGGAGGAACTGGTGGACATTTGCCGCTTGCGTGAATACCTCGACCGTGACGCCAGCAAGCTGTCCGGCGGCCAGCGCCAACGCATGCTGCTGGCGCTGGCGCTGGTGAATGACCCGGACGTGGTGTTCCTCGACGAACCCACCACCGGCCTTGACCCGCAGGCGCGGCTGAATTTCTGGGAACTGGTCAACAGCATCAAGGCGCGCAACAAGACCGTGCTGCTGACCACGCATTACATGGAGGAGGCGTACAATTTGTGCAATGAAATCGCCATCATGGACCATGGCAAAATCATCGCGCACGGTTCCCCCGACGACTTGCTGGCGACACATTTCAAGGATGTGATCATCGAATTGCCGCAGCGCGACTTCCCCGCCGCTGCCCACAGCATCCCGCACCGTCACCTCGACAAGGTGACCGGCACGGTGGAAATCGTCACCCAGGATGTCAACGGCACATTGGCGCAGCTCATGCAGCATGGCGCGTCACTGGCGGGGTTGCAGGTGCGCCCACGCACCTTGGAAGACTTGTTTCTGGAACTGACCGGCAAGGAGTTGCGGGCATGATCAAACGCATCTGGGCAACCTTTTTCGCCCGCACCCTGGAATTCGTGCGTGACCGCTCCACGCTGGGCTGGAATTTCATCCTGCCGGTGGCATTGGTGTTCGGGCTGGCATTCGTGTTTTCCGGCGGCGGGCAACCGCTGTTCAAGGTTGGCGTCGTTGCTGACCACCTCAACGCCGCAGCGCAGCCGGACACCAACTTACACCCTTTCCTGCAAACCCAGCATGTGGATTTCTACACCGTCCCGGTGGATGCCGTGGACGCCGCCGTGCGTAAAGTAGGCAGGCATCAGGCCGACATGCTGCTGGATTTGCGCGCCGGGCAGATGCATTACTGGGTCAACGACGATTCACAGAAAGGCTATTTCCTCGCAAAACTGCTGGCGGCAAGCGATGGTTCCAAGCTGACGCAACAAAGCGTGCGGGGGGAAGAAATCCGCTACATCGATTGGGTGGTGCCTGGCATCCTGGGCATGAACCTCATGTTCAGCTGCCTGTTCGGGGTTGGCTTCGTAATCGTGCGCTACCGCAAGAGCGGCTACCTCAAGCGCCTCAATGCCACACCGCTGAATGCGGCTGAATTCCTGCTGGCGCAAATTTTTTCCCGCTTGCTGCTGGTCATGTGCGTCACCAGCATGGTGTTTATCGGCACCAACCTGTTCATGCATTTCACGATGGAAGGCAGCTACCTGAACTTGCTGCTGGTGCTGTTTGTCGGCGCTTTCTGCCTGATTTCACTGAGCCTGCTGGTGGCCGCGCGGGTGAGCAGCGAGGAATTGGCGGGCGGCCTACTCAATCTGTTGACGTGGCCGATGATGGTGTTGTCCGGCGTATGGTTTTCGAT
The DNA here is from genome assembly GCF_035668035.1 of Candidatus Thiothrix phosphatis. Lineage (NCBI taxonomy): Bacteria > Pseudomonadati > Pseudomonadota > Gammaproteobacteria > Thiotrichales > Thiotrichaceae > Thiothrix > Candidatus Thiothrix phosphatis. Next base: position 13,080 of record NZ_JAYMYJ010000140.1, read on the forward strand.
GGAGGGGACTAACCCGGTCATGCAGTGGTTGAGCCAGTTGTCACCGCTGACCCACATGCTGACGGCGGCGCGCGCCATTATGCTGGACGGGGCGGGGCTGGCTGACATTACGCCCCAGTTGCTGACACTGGCGGGAATGGCGGTGGTATTCCTGCTGGTGGGTGCCGCCACCTTCAAGTGGACAACGGACTAGGAGGGAGCACACTCCCTCCTACCGCCATCACTGGTTATTGGCCTGTAAATTCCAGTGCGATCTTGAGCATGCGGCGCACAGGCTCCGCCGCTCCCCACAGCAACTGGTCGCCGACGGTGAAGACTGTGAGGTATTCCGGCCCGATATTCATCTTGCGGATACGGCCAACCGGAATATCCAGCGTGCCGGAAGCCTGCACCGGCGTCAGGCCGTGCAGGGTCGATTCCTTGTCATTCGGGATGACTTTGACCCATTCGTTGTGGCTGGCGATGATGGCTTCAATTTCCGCCAGCGGCAGATCCTGCTTCAGCTTGATGGTGATGCCTTGGGAATGGCAACGCATCGCGCCGATACGCACACACTGGCCATCCACCGGAACGGTGTCGGCTTCAGCCTTGCCCAGAATCTTGTTGGTTTCCGCAATGCCTTTCCACTCTTCCTTGGTCTGGCCATTCGCCCACGCCTTGTCGATCCACGGGATCAGGCTGCCAGCCAATGGCGCGCCGAAGTTGGCGGTGGAAAGCGAGCCATCATTCAATTTGGCCGTCACCTTGCGGTCAACATCCAGGATGGCGGAAGCCGGGTCAGCCAGCAGCTCGCCCACTTCGCCATGCAGTTCGCCCATCTGGGTCAGCAGTTCACGCATATTCTTCGCGCCCGCGCCGGAAGCCGCCTGATAAGTCATGGAGCTGACCCACTCAACCAGCCCTTTTTCAAACAGGCCGCCCAACGCCATCAGCATCAGGGAAACCGTGCAATTGCCGCCGATATAGTTTTTGACGCCATTTTGCAAACCTGCGTCAATCACCTTGCGGTTGACCGGATCCAGCACGATGATGGCATCGTCTTTCATGCGCAAGGTGGAGGCGGCGTCAATCCAATAGCCATCCCAGTCAGCACGCAGCTTGTCATAGACAGCACTGGTGTAGTCGCCGCCCTGACACGAGAGGATAATGTCCATTTCCATCAGTTTGCTGATATTCATGGCATCTTCCAGCGGTTGCGCGCCAAAACCGACATCCGGCCCAGGCTGACCGGACTGGGACGTGGTAAAGAAGACCGGTTCAAATCCCTGGAAATCATTTTCGGCACGCATCCGTTCCATCAATACGGAACCGACCATACCACGCCAGCCAACAAAACCTACTTTGAGCATTGCAAACTCCGTCAATCAAGGAATACAGGCAGCCCCACTGTTGCGCCCGGGGATAAACGGGCGATTGTAGCACCCTACCAAGTGGAGAAAAATAGCTGAAATTTATCCTAACCCCAATCAATGAGTAGTTTTTGTGCTTGTCATTGATCATAAATAAAATCTATTATTATCCGCGTAAAACCAAATAAATAGGCAATCACCAACGAGATGCACTATATTCAGCTTTGGCTTTGACAGGGGCGTCATACCAAGGCACAGTAACCGATGCAACAACCATGACACGATTTCAATGAATAAGAAAAAAGCAAGCTCACCCTTGCACACATCGCCACTGATCCTGCAAGGGCAAATAACCTTTTTATCCCGCCATGGCTCCATATGGTTTTGGGGCAACATATTTGCCGCCAACCTATTTGTGCTGCTGCGCTGGGTGGAAGGTGGCGAAAGCATGGCTTTATTGCTGGTTTGGCTTATCGCCATCGTCGGCACCAATATTATGCGCTGGACATTTGGCCAACATTTCCTGCCTTCCCAACACTACTCTCCAGAAGAATTGCAACAATTCGGGCAACGTTATCTGATCTATTCAACCCTGATCAGCGCCTTGTGGGGGGTTTCCGGCTTTATCCTGTTTTCGCAGGACACGCTAGTCCAGGCCATGCATGTCATCCTGCTGGCAGGCGCTGTCGTCGCCGCCATGCCAGTCCTGGCCCTATCGGGCTTTGCCTTGTATGTACAAATCGGCGCCATTCTGTTGCCCATCACCCTAAACCTACTGCTCATGGGCAATTCCGTCACCCAGCACTCGCTGGCGATGGCGGTGACGCTACTGGGTGTTTTGCTGGCGATGGCATCCCGCTCCATCACCAGCCTGCTCAATGATTTGCACGCCGTGCAGATACAAATGCAGGAGCAGGCTCATACCGACCCGGTCACCCAGATTGCCAACCGCCGATTTTTCGATAATATTTTCAAGACTGAATGGCGACGGGCAGCCCGTGATGGCCATGCCCTCTCCCTATTGATGATTGATGTTGACCACTTCAAACGCTACAACGACCGGCATGGGCACCATGCAGGCGACCAATGCCTGCAAATCATAGCCCAATGCATCAAGGCCGTGGCGCGTCGGGCATCCGACGTGGTGGCCCGTCACGGAGGGGAAGAGTTTGTGGTCCTGCTGCCTGACACCAGCTTGGACGATGCCTTCACATTGGCGGAACGCTTGCGTAAGAGTGTTGAGGAGCAACGCATTCCGCATTCTGACGGCTCCATTCCGCGAATTGTGACTGTCAGTGTCGGCGTTTCCAGTTGCACACCCAATACGCCCCGCGAGACCCAGGTCATGGATGACAGCCCGGTTACGTATCCTGCCATGCTGCTCAACACCGCCGACCGCGCCCTGTACCGCGCCAAACGCAATGGGCGCAATCAGGTGGCCAAGGAAAATTGTGGCGATGGCGTCATCGTGCTGTCAACGCCGCCAGCCAGCGCCACCCATGCGGCTTGAACGGCAGAATGCACCCAACCATTTGAAATAAGTATGGAACATATCAGTCAATAATATTTTTCTTCAGAAAAAAACATGCTATAAAGCATTTAGCTGCTTTTCAGGAAAGCACAAGAATACGGGGAATGTGCTGGTCTTCATGAATATAGATAAAGAACAAGTGATTGCAGAACTGGAACGCATTCTTAACAGCCCCCAGTTTCGTTCCAGAAAACTGATCAGGACATTCTTGCACTACGCCGTTCATGAAACCCTGGAAAACAGGGGGGACAACCTGAATCAGTACACGATTGCAATCAATGCATTGGGCAAGACGGCCGACTTCTCCCCTGTCTACAACCCAGTAGTCCGTATCGAAGCGGGGCGTTTGCGTAAATTGCTGCACGACTACTATAGTGAAAACGGCAGACACAACCTGATTGCCATCAGTATGCCAAAAGGGTCTTATCAGGTCAGCTTCCGGATAAACAACCATTTCCTGTCTGTTCTCTCCGCACAAGAAAACTTGGCGCCGCATGTGACGGAAGGCCCCCGGATAGCTGTACATTGTCAGGCAACTGACCCACAAAATGACGGAATATATTCTGTCTGCCATAAAGTGCGTAATGATTTGCTCCTGATCATGAGCCGTTTCCGCAATATCCGGCTGGTATCATCCCTGCCTGACGCGGCTCCGCCATCCCCTCCCCCTTCACTGGACTCCCTGCAACAACACAGGGTCGATTATATTCTGGTCTGCAATGTCCAGACGCACACATATAGCCTAGAACTGTTTTGCACCCTTACCCATATTCCCAGCAATGAACTGGTATGGACAGACATGCTCTCGCTACCGGCGCCATTTGAGCAAACTGACCTGGATACAGCCTACCTGCAAATAACCGCCAACACGATTACGCTCCATTCCGGCGCAGCATTGACGCATTGGGCAGGATATATGCAAAGCCTGAAGCTGTCGCCTCTCCCCGCCCACCACCATGTGCTGGTGTCTTACCTGGAATTCTTACGGAATGTCAGCTGTGAGAACTTTGGCAAAGCGCTCAAAACATGCCAGCAACGCCTCGAGCGCTTCCCGGCTGACGCCATGGCTCTGACTATTCTTGCCCGCCTGTGCGGCTATGATTATGTGCTGCAATACAATCTGGTCGCTGATAGGGAAACTGTCTGGCTGCATGCATCCCGCATGGCCATGAAGCTGGATCCCGGCGGGGCCGAGCCTCATTCTGTTTTCGCCCATAATTGCTTCTGGCGTGGTGACGCCGAGCTGTGCCGATCAGAACTCGAAATTGCCAGAAAAATCAATCCATTTGACACATCCATAGAATATCTTTACGGGCTTGGCCTATATCTGCTGGGCGATCAGCAAGCGGGCATGCAAGCCATCAATACATTGATGGCGATCCCATTCGCCCATCCAGACTGGTACCATATCCTGCCGTTCCTGCATGCATTTGATCAAGGCAATTATCAGGAAGCGCTGGCTTTGGCGGAACGTATCCAGCAATTTGGGTTATGGGGGGAACTGGCACGCTGTGTGAGCTATTTTAAGCTAGGGCAGATTGGACGCAGCATTGAAGAACTACAGAATTTATCCCGGCATAATACCAACTTGCCAGATAGCGGCATCACGGACAAACGGTCAATATTTTCATACAAAGCATTTAAAAAACTATTAGATACATTGATAGAAATGCAACAAACTTTACCAAATTGATAATACTATTGATTAATATGCAGATTAACCCATATTCTTCAATTATTAATGCTGAATGAATTAATTTATTGTATCGACTTGTAAAAAAATTAATTTAATTTATTGCCAAAAGAATCCTATAAATCAGCGTAGTTTATCCAACGATGATCGCGGGGATTTTTTATTATGCACATGAGTTCGCACGCAAATGCGCGACAAACAGCTGTATTGGCAATTTTTTCAATAATAACAACGCTGGTGACAGGCTGTAACCAGCAGGATGCGGCGAATGCCGTCCTACCCACCAGTACAGCGGCGGCGGCGCTGGCGGCCCCTACAATAACCACCGCATCAGTAGCCCCCACGGCAACATCCTCCAGCCCAACAGTAGCTGCGGCATCCACCACTACCGTCACCTCCAGCCCGACAGTCGTGGCCGCATCCACCACCACCACAACCCCAACAGCTGGCTCAGAAACTACAACCAACAACACTTCGCCAAGCGCTTCAAGTTGGCAGTATGGGTTGATTTCCAGCAACGGCAAGAGCTTCAACGCCAATAGCCTGAACCAAAACAGCTCCATATCAGTCGGCTCCACTGGCGCTAACGGCAGGCCTGAACTTGAAGGTGCCGACATGACGCCCCTGACGCCGGAAGAGCTGACCGCCATAGACGCCAACGCCCCGGCAGCGCGGATCATTTATGAATCCATTTTGGGGGCCGACACCCGCTTTCAGGTAATGCCCACCTCCTACCCGGAGCGCGCCGTTTCCCTCATCACCTATAATGGCAGCACTCATTGCACCGGCTGGCTAATCAGCAAAGATACCCTGGTCACCGCAGGCCATTGCGTCCATAGCGGCGGCTCCAGCGGCAAATGGGGAAGCACCGCCGCCTTCAGGGTTTACCCAGGATACTCCAGTAGATATGCGCCTTATGGTTTTTGTGACGCCAGGGAGTTGTACTCATCCGCCGGTTGGGTTTTGTCAGGCGACAGCAACGCCGATATTGGGCTCATCAAGCTGAATTGCTCTGTAGGCAATTCAACCGGCTACTTCAGCTATTTTGTAGCCGACGCTGGGGATGGCAAACTGGTCACAATCAACGGCTATCCTGGCGATAAAGAGGACGCCCACCAACAATGGGCAAGTTATGGCACCATACTGCGCTCTACCGCCACTAGGCTTTATTACGACAACGACACAACAGGCGGCATGAGCGGTTCGCCAATTTGGGTCAGAGGCGTGGATAACAGCATCGCTTGGTCAATCGGCATTCACACCAATGGGGAAGACTCCGCGCTGTCCCCCAACAGCAACTCTGGAACCCGCATTTCACAGGACATTTTTGACCTGATGACAGCTGTGAAAAACCTGCCATAACAGAATGTCCGCAACGGCAGGTGAATCAGGCAAAGCGGCGCGCTACAATGCCCGCTTTGCCTGATATAGTCGTTTCGCTGTGAGTAAAGCTGACCAACGCCGCCTGCTGCGCCTGCAAAACCTGCCCAAACCGGAGTATCCTGAAGAACTGCCGGTCGCGGCGCGCCGCCAAGAAATCATCGCGGCCATCGCCAAACATCAGGTCGTCATTATCTGCGGCGAAACAGGCTCCGGCAAAACCACCCAGTTACCCAAGATGTGCCTGGAACTGGAGCGGGGCATCAATGGCTTTATTGGCCATACCCAACCGCGCCGCATCGCCGCCCGCAGCGTCGCCGCCCGCATTGCAGAAGAACTCAAAACCTCGCTGGGCCAGCAGGTAGGCTACAAGGTGCGCTTTCACGACCGTTGCTCGCCGGACAGCTACATCAAGCTGATGACGGACGGCATTCTGCTGGCTGAAATCCAGCAAGACCGTTTCCTCAGGCAATACGACACCCTGATCATCGACGAAGCGCATGAACGCAGCCTCAATATCGATTTCCTGCTTGGCTACCTGAAATGGCTGCTGCCGAAACGGCGTGACCTGAAAGTCATCATCACCTCCGCCACCATTGACCCGGAACGCTTTTCCCACCATTTCAACGGCGCGCCCATCATCAATGTTTCCGGCCGCACCTACCCGGTGGAAATCCGCTACCGCCCGCTAGTGGACGTGGATGGCGAGGAAGAATTCGAACGCGACCAAACCGAGGCCATCCTCGACGCCGTGGATGAATTGGGACGTGAATCTCCCGGCGACATTCTGATCTTCCTGCCCGGAGAACGTGAAATTCGTGAAACGGCAGAGGCATTACGCAAGCACCATCCGCCCGCCACCGAAATCCTGCCATTGTATGCACGCCTATCCTCAGAAGAACAACACCGCATTTTCGAGCCGCATGGCCGCCGCCGCATTGTGCTGGCGACGAATGTGGCGGAAACCTCGCTCACGGTTCCCGGTGTCAAATACGTGGTGGATAGCGGTTATGCGCGCATTTCCCGCTATTCCTGGCGCGCAGGCGTACAGCGCCTACCGATCGAGAAAGTGTCACAAGCTTCCGCCAATCAACGCTCCGGGCGCTGTGGCCGGGTCAGCAACGGCATCACCATCCGCTTGTACAGCGAAGAGGATTTCAATAACCGCACGCCCTTCACCGAGCCGGAAATCCTGCGCACCAATTTGGCGGCGGTCATCCTACAACTGGCGACCATGTGGAATGCGGATGTTGAGGATTTCCCGTTTGTTGAACCGCCCGACACCCGCCTGATCCGCGACGGCTACAAGCTGCTGTTTGAACTCGGTGCGGTGGACCGGAACTTTAATGTCACCCACATCGGCCATCAACTGGCGCAGTTGCCCCTGGATCCGCGCTTCGGGCGCATGCTGCTGGCCGCGCAGGAAAACGCCGCGCTACGGGAGGTGCTGATCATTGTCAGCGCCCTGACATTGCAAGACCCGCGTGAACGCCCGTTGGACAAGCAACAGGCTGCTGACGAAAAGCACAGCCGTTTCAAGGATGAGCAATCGGATTTCCTGGGCTTCCTGAAATTATGGGATTACTTCCATGAACAGCGGAAACACCTGTCACAGCGCAAATTCCGCGACTTATGCAGCAAGGAATTCCTCTCATTCATCCGCCTGCGCGAATGGCGTGACATTCACACCCAGTTGCACCAGATGCTGGTGGAAATGGGCGGCAAGCCAAACACGGAAGAAGCCAGCTATGACGCCATTCACCTCAGCTTGCTGATGGGCTTGCTGGGCAATATCGGCTTGAAGGATGAAGACCGCGAATATCAAGGTGCTGGCGGCCGCAAATTCCACATTTTTCCTTCCTCCGGCCTGAAAAAAAAGCTGCCGCAATGGATAATGGCGGCGGAATTGGTGGAAACCTCACGTTTGTTTGGCCGCACCAGCGCCCGTATCCAGCCGGAATGGGTGGAAAAACTCGCCTCCCACCTGCTTCGCCGCCATTACAGCGAAGCACATTGGGAGCAACGGCCTGCACAAGTGGCCGCATTTGAACGCACGACCCTTTACGGCATCACCCTCACCCAACGCCGCAAGGTCAGTTATGGGCGCATCGATCCACCGGTTTGCCGGGAATTGTTCATCCGCCACGCACTGGTGTACGGTGAGTACCACACGTCCGCCCCATTCTTCCAGCACAATGCCAACCTGATCGCTGAAATTGAGGTGTTGGAAGCCAAAGCCCGCCGCCGCGACATCCTGACGGATGAGCAATGTTTATATGACTTTTATGACCGGCTGGTTCCCGCCCATGTTGTCAACGGCCATTCGTTTGAACGCTGGCGTAAAAAAGCTGAACAGACGGCTCCCCAACTGCTGTACCTGACCCGCGATTACCTGATGCAACGCGCCGCCGCGCATGAAACGGGCAACCAGTATCCAGATCACTTGCAGACACAAGGTTTGAGCTTGCCCCTTAGCTATCATTTTGACCCCACAGCGGCGGATGACGGCGTGACAGCGCGCATTCCCCTATTGGGGCTGAACCAGCTTGCCCCGATCCGTTTCGAATACCTGGTGCCTGGAATGCTGGAAGAAAAAATTACAACCCTGATCCGCAGCCTACCCAAACAAGTACGCAAACAGTTCGTTCCAGCACCCGATTATGCCCGCGCCTGCATGGAGGCCATCCAACCAAGTGAATCCGTTCCCCTGCACATTGCTGTGGAACAACAGCTGCTACGCATGACTGGCAGCCGCATTCCTCCTGAAGCTTGGGCAGAGATGGACTTGCCCCCATACCTGCTGATGCGTTTTGAAGTGGCGGATGAAACCGGCAAGGTTATCCGCAGCGGACGCGATCTGGATGCGCTACGTGGCAAAGTGCGCCAGCAGACGCGCCAGGAACTCGCCACCCGATCCGCCCAGTCCATTGAGCGCAGTGGCATTACGGCCTGGGACTTCGGGGATTTGCCGGAAATACACTGGCTGGAAGCAAGCGGAGCCAAACTGCGGACTTGGCCTGCCCTGGTTGACGCCAGCTCCCCCAACGGGAACCAGCACGTTGCCATCCGCCTGTTCGACAATGAAACCGACGCCGCCGCAGCGCATTGGCAAGGCGTACTGCGCCTATTCCTGCTGGCTTTGCCTGCTGAGACAAAAAGTTTGCCGAAGCATATACCGTACATGCAGACCCTATGCCTGCACTACGCCGCCACTGGCAAATGTGAAGAATTAAAGGAAAGCATCACCCGTTTCGTCTTTCGCCAAACCTTTTCAACCCATCTGACAATCCGTCAACAGGGCAGCTTCGAGCATGCATTGGCGCAATGCCGCCCGCAAATTTTCCCCCAAACCCAGGAAGCAGCCCGCCTGCTGACGCCTGTACTGGCCATGCACCATGAGTTACGTAAGCAGTTGAAAAGCAGGACGCCGCCCTCCTGGCTGGAGGCGCTGAACGACATCAATGACCAACTCGCTCATCTGGTGTATCCCGGTTTTTTGGATACAACTTCCCCCGAGGAGTTACGGCATTTCCCGCGTTACCTCAAAGGCGTTCAAAGGCGTTTGCAAAAACTGGCCGAGAACCCGGCCAAAGATAGGGCGTTACGGCTGCAAGCACAGCCCTACTGGGATCAGTGGAAAGAACGGCAGAAACCGGAGGGAAACAATCCAGCGCTAGCAGAATACCGCTGGATGTTGGAAGAATTTAGGATTTCCCTGTTTGCGCAGGAATTGGGAACCGCAAGGCCGGTATCGGCCAAGCGGTTGGATGAATTATGGAAACAGTTGGCGCGCTGATCTAGTGAGTCGCCACCATAGCTGTCTGGCTACTGCGCGGATAGCGGCTAGGGTAACCATAATACTTATTGGAAACTTCCGGCGACTTCATCTTGGTCAGTACAGTGCCAATAACATGGCATTGCGCCTGCCCCAACCGCCCGAAGGCATCCTTTAGGTTACGCTTGCGCGTCTGGCTGTAAGCACTGACGAAAATGGTGTTGCCTGCGCGATTGGAAATGATCAACGCATCCGCCAGCCCCATGACAGGTGGGCCATCAACGATGATATGGTCAAACATACCTTCCGCTTCGCTCAACAACGCCGTGAAACGCTCACCCGCCAGCAGCTCGGTAGGATTGGGAACCGCAGAGCCTGCTGAAATGGCAGAAAGATTCTGTACGGTTGTTTCCTGAATGATGTCGCCAATCTCCTTTTCACCCAGAAGAAAATCACTGACACCCATACGATTCCCCAACCCAAGTTTGTTATGGGCCTCAGGATGACGCATGTCGCAATCAACCAGCAGGACTTTCTTGCCTGTATAAGCAAAAACCGTAGCAAGATTAACTGCTGTAGTAGTTTTGCCCTCTCCTGGGGATGGGCTGGTGACATTCACCACCAACCCCAAACCATGGTGTGAAGGAGCCTTCATCATAAGAATGTTTTCACGCAATGATCGGAAAGCCTCAAGCATGAAAGAACTGCCCACCTGCCCCCGCAGCGCCAACACATTCTTGTTATTCCGGCCAGAGATATAAGGGATGACACCCAACACAGGCAAAGAACCGACAGCCCGCTTCATATCTTCAACGCTTCTCAAACGGTCATCCATAATGTCAGCCAAAATAGCGGCCAATAGCCCCAGCAACAAACCGATAGCGGCCCCCATGCCCAGGTTCATTGGAATATTGGGGGCATATGGCTTGCTAGGCACACTGGCTTTATCAACAATCGCCACATTGCTCGCCCCGCTATCTTCCGCTAACCGGACTTCATTTAATCGCGTCAGCAAGCCTTCATAGTTACGGCGGTCTGCCTCAACCTTACGCTGTAGGGTATTGTAGTCAACCGACTTATCACGTTGACCCATCAACACCCCTTCCTGCCGTTTGACCTCAGCCGTAAGCTCCCCTTCGCGTTGTTTGGCAGCCTCATATTCCGCTTTCAACTTGCTGCGGGCAGTTGTGTCAATACTGGCGGATTCCCTGGCAATATTACTGCTCAGTTCATTAATTCGGCCTTGCAACTGCTGCATTTCCGGGAAACCTGGCTTAAACAGACGGGACTTATCATTATATTCCGCCTGTGCCTTCGCCAATTCCTCCTTGAGAATTTGTATCGCCGGGTTTTCTAATGTCCTGTCGGCACCCGCCACATTTTTGGAACGATTATAAGCTGCCTCAGCCGCAATCCTCGCCCCTTTAGCATCAGTCAAAGCTGCATTCAAAGAATCCAATACACCCGATGCTGAAGAACGGTCACCATCCAACGTAATAATTCCCTGAGATTTAGCATACTTCACTAATTTACTTTCAGAGGTTTCCAGTTCTTTTTTAGCCTCTTCCAGTTTTTTGGATAATGTCTCTTTAGTATGGGCAACCCGTTCATTGCGCAAATCAAAACTCATTTGTTTGTAGCCGTCAGCCAGGGTATTCACCACATCGGCTGTCAACTTAGGATCTGTATTATCAAAACTAATTTTGAAAATCTGTGAGTTTTCAACTGGATAAACGGATAAGAAATGTTTGAAGTTTTCTTCAACTGAACTGAGCTTATGCTCAACCTGGCTATCGCCACTAATGCTTTGTTTAACCCCTGTCAACCAGCCATAAAGTTTTTCCTTCAATGAGTCACCACCTTCAAAACGGGAAGCAACGCCCAACTTGTCGATAGTGCTTTTGGTTAACCTCTCGCTGTTCAAGAGTTCCGTTTGGGTTTGGTAAAACTCACGCTCACTCATAGGGGCACGGGCGGCATCCGCCCCATCACCCAAGTTCAATACCCGCGCATCATCTGGTGTTACCTGCAAAGTTGTGGTGGCACGGTACACATTTGGAGACAGAAGTGTAATAATAACGGCCAGAGTAAAAACGCTAATAGCAGTACCCAACAGTAACCATTTTCGCTGCATCAGCCTACGCCATAACTCCCCAAACCCAAACTCTTCAGTTTGGGGGCGGGGAGACACATCCTCAATAGGAATGTACTCAATAACCTGACCGCCGCCTGTTGCCCTTACATCGAGACTTTTCGATTGGCTTGTATAATAATTTTCCATTTCTGCTCCTTGAGCATTACTGCTATCGACCGATTTTTTCCATCTATTAGAAATTTCTGTAATAGACTCAATAGTAGTACATTATGAAACCCAGATGATGCCTGAAAGTTACCCTATCGTTCAGGATGGCTCGTTACGGCCATATTGATCCTCCAGCCGAACAATATCATCCTCACCTAAATAACTGCCTGACTGGACTTCAACCAATTCAAGTGGAACCTTGCCAGGATTCGCAAGGCGATGTGTACTGCCAAGCGGTATGTATGTCGACTGGTTTTCGGTAAGCAAAAACGTCCTATCATCACACGTAACTTCTGCCGTCCCCTTCACCACAATCCAATGTTCCGCTCGGTGATGATGCTTTTGTAGGGACAATTTCGCACCCGGCTTGACTGTGATCCGCTTCACCTGGAAGCGCTCGCCCATATCTACAGAGTCATAACAACCCCACGGACGGTTTACCAAACGATGGACGATGGCTTCGCTACGGCCTTCTGCTTCCAGCGCGGAAACAATTCGTTTGACATCCTGTGCCTTATTTTTATGGGTGACCAATGTCGCATCTTTGGTTTCTATCACCACCAAATCATCCACGCCAACCAGTGTAACCAAACGGTCTTCCGTAAACACCAAATTATTACCAGCATCGTGTACCATAACGTTGCCGCGCAATACATTATTAGCAGCATCACGCGGACAAACATCCCACACCGCCGACCAGGCACCAACATCATTCCAACCTGCACTCAGTGGCACCGTTGCCGCATGATGGGTATGTTCCATCACTGCATAATCAATGGAATCAGAAGGACATGTCGCAAATGAGGCTGTGTCCAAACGGATAAAATCCAGATCCCGCTGCGCCAGTTTAAATGTTTTCTGGCAAGACTCGAGAATATCCGGTCGAAATGCCTCCAGTTCATGCAAAAAGACGCTCGCTTTGAACATAAAAATGCCTGAATTCCACAAATGCCTGCCTCCATGCAGGTAGGCAGTGGCGGTTTCGACATCCGGTTTTTCTGCAAAAGCGGCAACCTGCCAAGCATTCTCAAATCCCACAACCGCTGAACCCCGCTCAATGTAGCCATAGCCGGTTTCCGGTGCGGTTGGTGTAATTCCAAACGTCACCAGATAGCCATTCTCCGCTAAAGCACTGGCATCCAATATGGCTTTCTGAAAAGCACCCACATCAGGAATGACGTGGTCAGCAGGCAGCACCAGCATGACAGGATCCTGCTTCACTACCCCATCACCCTGCTGTCCAGCCCTTTCCAACAGGCACAAGGCAGCCACGGCCACAGCAGGTGCCGTATTACGCCCTACCGGCTCCAGCAAAATCCCCTGGTGTTCCTGACGAATGCCCTGCAACTGCTCGGCCACCATAAACCGATGTTCTTCATTACAAACAACAACTGGCAATTGTTTGCCAGGAATTCCATCAAGACGGTCTAGCGTGGATTGAAACAGGGTGCGGTCTTCCTGAATGAGAGGCAGGAATTGCTTAGGACGCAGTTTGCGTGAAACAGGCCACAAGCGGGAGCCGGAGCCACCCGACAAAATCACAGGGGTTATTGGGGTTGTCATCTCTACACCTTCTTTAGTTTTTAAGATTGGCGGAAATCGCCTTGATGCTCCACAAACCATTCATAGGTTGCCCGAAGACCATCAGGCAATGTGATTTGCGGCTCCCATCCCAAACTTTTGAGACGGGATACATCAAGCAGTTTACGGGGAGTCCCATCTGGCTTGCTGGCGTCAAACACGATCTCACCCTCAAATCCGACCACCTCCGCCATCAACTCTGCCAATTGGGCAATGGTACAATCTGACCCTGTACCTACATTAATATGTGAAAGCATTGCAGGAACCAGTTCTTGGTATCCAACATCGTCCATTTCCATCACATGGATACTAGCGGCCGCCATATCGTCGACATGCAGGAATTCACGCCGTGGCGTTCCTGACCCCCACACCACAACCATAGGAGCTGCGGCCAGCTTAGCTTCGTGGAAGCGCCGCATCAACGCTGGAATCACATGCGAGTTTTCCGGATGAAAATTGTCATTAAAACCATAAAGATTAGTCGGCATGACACTACGATAGTGAACGCCATATTGACGATTATAAGACTCGCACAATTTGATACCCGCAATCTTCGCAATTGCATAGGGTTCGTTAGTGCATTCCAAAGCCCCCTGTAACAATTCAGATTCTGCAATAGGTTGCTTTGCAAACTTTGGATAAATACAGGATGAACCAAGGAAAAGCAGGCGTTTAACGCCTGCTTTATACGCTGAATGGATGATATTGCTTTCGATCATCAGATTTTCATAAATGAAATCTGCTGGATAGCTATTATTGGCATGAATCCCCCCGACCTTTGCCGCCGCCAGATAAACCTGATCGACTTTCTCCGTTTCAAAGAACGCATCAACCTCTTGTTGACAAGTCAGGTTCAATTCCTGCCGCGAGCGCAGCACCAACTCAACATCTGGACGCTGGGATAGTGCACGGACAAGCGCGGAACCAACCATCCCACGATGACCGGCGACATAAATACGGGTTTTTTTCATGCTCAATTACTCGTGATAGGACATGATACGATGGCCATGGTCTTTTAAATGCTTTTCCTTCAGCATCAACTTAAGGTCAGAAGCCATCATGTCCTGCACCAAAGAACTCAGGTCATGTTTTGGCACCCAACCAAGTTTTTCCTTGGCTTTGGTTGGATCACCAATCAGCAATTCAACCTCAGTCGGGCGGAAATAACGCGGATCTACCGCCACTACTTCACGACCAGCCTCCAAGCCGTGCTGTTCTGGTTGTGCGCCGGTGGCCGCTTCGTAAACATCACGGTCAAAACCAGCTATGATTCCTTTTTCATCAACACCTTCGCCCTGGAAGTCAATGGTGATGCCAGCACGCGCAAAAGCCATGCGTACAAACTCGCGCACTTCGGTTGTCACCCCAGTCGCAATCGCCCAATCTTCAGGGTCAGGAGCTTGTAGGATCATCCACATCATCCTGACATAATCCTCTGCATGTCCCCAGTCACGTTTGGCAGACAAATTCCCAAGATAAAGATTATCTTGTAAACCTAACGCAATTCGGGAAGCTGCACGGGTAATTTTACGGGTTACAAAGGTTTCACCCCGTAATGGCGATTCATGATTAAACAGGATACCGTTGCAAGCAAACATATTGTAGGCTTCCCGGTAATTGACCGTAATCCAGTAAGCATACAGCTTCGCTACAGCATAAGGAGAGCGAGGATAAAACGGGGTTGTTTCTTTTTGTGGAATTTCCTGAACCTTACCAAACAACTCTGATGTGGATGCCTGATAAATACGAGTTTTTTCTGCAAGATTTAGAAACCGAACCGCCTCTAGAATACGTAGGGTGCCAATACCATCGGCATTTGCCGTATATTCTGGAGTATCAAAAGACACATGAACATGACTCATCGCCGCCAAATTATAAATTTCATCCGGTTGAGCCTGACTGATAATACGAGTCAGGTTCATACTATCGGTCATGTCTCCATAATGGAGGAAGAACCTTCGGTCAGAAGCGTGAGGATCTTGGTACAAATGGTCTATGCGATCAGTATTCAACAATGATGACCGGCGTTTGATCCCATGTACGGTATAACCCTTTTTCAAAAGAAACTCGGCCAGATAAGCACCATCTTGGCCAGTGATTCCGGTAATTAAGGCTGTTTTGCTCATAATTATTCCCTATCAGATAACTTGATTGTTAAAAGTTGTTTTGCTACGCATAAACAAATATAACGGGTAAGAAAATTGTTTCAAACCCATCAGACAAATGGAGCGAGCAGCATACAGCCCTGAAGACAGATATGAACAGAGGTCATTTTCAACCCTGAGCCTGAAATCCTCCATAATGCCAGAAATACGTCTACTGTTTGAAACGCCCGTCATGTCAAAACGTGAGATAACCATATCCAACATTTTTATACTGGATTGATCACCAAGCATTTTTACCGCCCGAATAATATAGTCGTAATCAGCTGAAAGCTTATACTCAAGGTCATAGCGCAACTGCGCATAACGGTAATGAAAAAGCATCGACTGATGATGACAGAACATCCCCTTTTCCAAATTGATTTCACTGTTCGCCGGTTTGACGATTTCTTTACCTTGAGCAAACTCCTCGCAAGCATGCCCATATACAATAGCTGGTGGCTTCTCTCCGAACACACTGATTTTCTTATTCAATTCAACAAGTGTCTCCGCCTCAAATAGAGAGTCACCGGAATTCAGAAAGCAAAAATAATCACACTCTGTCATTCTTTCAATGCCTTTATTCATCGCATCATAAATGCCACGATCCGACTCTGAAAACGATTTGATATTTTCGTGCTCACTAGACAACTGCTCAAGATAAGCCTTGCTACCATCATTGGAATCGCCATCGATAATAACGCACTCCCAATATTGATAAGATTGAGCAAGCAAGGAGTTAACTGTACGTTTCAAACCTGATAGATTATTATAACAAATTGTCACAAAGAAAAACTTTTTATTATTCATAGATATACCTCAAAAGGTCACGTACCGCATTGAACTCCACTTTTTCATAGGGCTGTAAATTCTGGGTCGTTCTGTCTATTTCAGTAATCGCCATAGCAACATCACTAACGTTCTGGCAAACAGCACACAAATTATTAGACTTTACATACTGGGCTAACTCTATCTGATGCTTATCTGCACGTTCCGTATTGGGAACAACAAGCACACGCATCTTTTGCTCCAACAACATGAAAATAGTCCCAGCTCCAGCATGGGTAATGAAAAAATCATACTCGGATAATCTGTTTTTCAATCCTTTATCAAAATCAAAAAATGACTTATACCTAGGTTTATATGCGCCATCTCCCGTTTGCAGAGTAATATCAAATCCACCCTCCAACTCCCGGTTTTCATCAATGTTTCGGACAAGCGAATCAAAACCGGTAGTTCCCGTTATAACCAAAATCCGCTTTCTTTTAGAGGCGCCCTGCAAATTCGGCATCGCGATACAACTCCTTCAATGATTCATTCTGTACAAAAAATTTCGTACTAAATGGGGAACATGCTTTTCCCGATAGACTTTTGCTGGTGAATCGACACCAATCCTCAAAGAAAATTCGTTTTTTGACATTAAGCAACTTGCAGACCATAAATACAGGAATACAAATACCAGGGCCAAACCCGATGACAGCCTTAGGCTTATATTGATGAACTAATGTTACTGTCAAGGCTACTGCTTTCAAATAGGCGCTAGCAAAGCTGAAGGGATTGAAGGAAGCATTTTTATGGCGAATGGGCGTAACTGTATAAATTTTTTCAATTGAATCAGCTTTCATTGTCACTGTGTCAGTCACATGAATAAATTCAATTTTTGGATCAATCGCCTGCATCTGTCTCATCAAGCGCATAGCTTGGTCATGATGACCACCCTCGCCGTACACAAGCAATATACTTATGTTCATAGCTCACTCCTTGTAATCTGGTTAATATTATTAGAACTGCAATTCCTTCAGCGCCACGTCCTAAAATATCGCCAAATGGAATCAACATGAAGTTGGCTATCAGTAATGCCATGAAAATAATCGAAAAATCATTTTTATACTTCAAGTACAAAAAGTATGCAATCATAATTAAGAGAAAACATAACGGTAAAAGTAAAATACCATACTTAAATAAAAGCCCTACCAATCCGACATCTGATACATACATGTTAATGCCATAAATTGATAAAAAACCGCCTGCAAACTGTAAGGATACTGCTCCATGAGGCAAAAAGAAATCACTCAAAGTTTCACCCAACATAACCTGAAACTCACGATTTCTCTGAAAATCATAAAAAAACACCGGATCATGAAAGGCATATGCGTAAAGATAATAAGCAAAATAGCCCAACAAAAATAATACAGGAACAACTATCAATGCACTAATATTAACCTGTTCAACTCTACGACGAAGGACAATTATCCAAAAAAAAGTCAAGCCAATAACCAAAGATAAACTGCGCGTTTGGTTAATATATAACATATATAAAGCTAATAATAAAATCGGCAGCCCCATTTTCAACCATTTGCCACGAACAGCTAAATAGTATGGATACAACATTACTAAGAAACCGCCCTCCATAAACCTAGTTTCAAAACGTGTATCTGTTGCAACGAAGCCTTTTTCAAACTGTTCTGCATGAATTGAAAATGAAAAACCTGAGTTGCGAGGAATCCATCCATAGGCATTAGCTACAGACCAAAATAAAGCAAGATAAAAAAGGTACATCAATACATTTTCAAGGTCGATTTCCCCATAGCCTTTCCTTGATCCAATAGATGCCATTACTAAGAAATAAGCCAGGAAAAGGAGAGTGCGCCGTTCTTCCAAAAAACCGAAAGATAATGGCTGGTGATAATGTAAATAAGCAAAGATAGGCGGCATCAGGAACAACGCACCTACCATCGCCAATAAATACCAGTCAGCAGTATCTAGCTCGCCCCTCCTCAGCATAAGCACATAGGCAACCGCCAACAGTGAAACGGCAATTACGCCCTCCCGCAGAAAAACCAAACCAAAACGATGATCGTCACTAAGGAAAAAAAGGCCAGACACTACAGCAAGTATTACCACCAGCATGAATTTATCAAGCATAGACGCAACCAGTGCTGTAGACGGAAGCGGTAGCTTCAATACTGTAGCTTTAGGATGCATATGAATTCCTATCCATTAAAGCAAAGTAACATATAAATAGCACTCAAATGCCATAGCAAAAGATTGGCACCTTGACTTGAGCGCCAGTCCGGAATTAGGGCTATGAAAACCGTTAACCTGATAAAGCATAAAATTTTAGCCGAATCACATATCAATTATACTAATAATTTTCTTTGCGTAACCCTTGTGGTCAAAATTCTCAACTCGCTGTTTACCTCTTACAGCAAGCTCTGCCGCTAAACGATCATTACGCAAGATTTCCAATATTTTTTTAGCCATATCATCTGCATCGTTCGGATCAAAGATTAATGCCGCATCGCCAACCTGCTCTGGTAAAGCTACAACGTTTGAGCAACATACAGGCACACCCAAAGCAAATGCTTCATAAATTGGTATGCTTACACTTTCAAACAACGTGGGCATAACTAACATTTTTGCCATTTGATACAAATACGGTATGTCCTCGTAATCAACATAACCTAAATGCTTCACCTTGTGCTCAAGCCCCAACTCCTTTATCTTTGCAACAAGTTGGGGATAATTATCTTGTTGGGAGCCGGACAAAATTAGACTAACATCCTCATCAGTCTCCCTGACAATAATATTGAAAGCCTCCATTAACTTGACATGATTCTTGTGAAACCAACACTGGGCAGGATAAAATACATAGTGATCTGGCAAGCTATACTTATTTTTAACCATCTCAAAGTTATCAACTTTAGTCTCATAACGCAGCAAGAAATCAGGTGGTGGTGATTGTATAATCGCAACTTTCTCACTTTTTACGCCTAAAAAATTCATGATGTCATTTTTGACGTAATTTGATTCGCAAATAACTGCATTGGCCGACTGAGCTAATGCTTGATTTCTTAGCTTACGTTTAAAGCGCTCGATCCAGGAAAAAGCATGAGGGTAATATCTCTCCTGCATATCATGCAGCGTAAAAATAAACGGCTTTTTTACAAATAAATGAGGGTATACCGAAGTCGCTGGTGAGACAAACAAATCAATATCAGCAAATGCATCCCTTTCTTCTTGACTAATAAAGAAGGGACTATGCATTTTCAATAATAATTGGGAGAAAATGATGATCTGATTAACTACCGAACGATTCGAGGGCGTAAGCTTTCTGACCTCCAAACCATAACCATCGAATCTATTATCATCTTTGTCTGCAAAAATAATGTAGGTGTTCGACTCATCATTTGCAAGCGCATCAACCATTGACTGGATATACTGAAAAATCCCTCCGCCATGCATGGGATAAAACGTTAAAATGCCCACCTTTTTTTTCATATTTCACAAACAACTCTTTAGTTATTAATTATTTGTCCAAACCGAAGCCGTACTTTCTCTCTAAAAAAGAAAAGCAGCGATACCGAGGCAATTCCAGTCAAAATCAGACCATCAGTCAGGATAATCAGTATTTTACTTATTATGTGGAGATGCACCTGGCCAAGCACAAGCACAATAAATGCCCCACAAACGACAAATAAACCAGTCAAAAGTAAATACTCACTAAACTTATGACCGATATTACGTTGCACCCACATATAAAAGAATGGCATTGGCGTCAACAAAAGAAACAATGACATTGCTGCACCATTATAGCCATAACGGTCAGTCAGAAAATAAATACCTATAATATAGGCAACAGTCCCCAGAGCAGAGCTAATCGCTGTCACCTTAGCATTGCCCATACCCTGTAATGCCCAATACGCCACGACAGTGTTGGATTGAAAAAAGAAGTAGAGTGCTATAATTTGCAACGTCAGTGTACTTTTAGTAGCGAACTCTTCTGAAATCCATATTCCAAGAAAAGCCCCTCCAGAGGAAATCAACGCTACGTTAATAACCATACTCGCAAGAAACACCATCAGCATTGACCGCTTATAGAGCATCAGTTTTCCTACGCTATCATTTAAGGAGGATAATTCACTAAAGCGTGGGAAAGTAATCTGGCTAAGAACCTGGATGATTCCATTTGCCATTTGAGCGATAGTATGAGGAATCTGGTAATAAGTGACGGCCTCTGTTCCCAAAATTGCGCCGATGATAAACTTATCCAGCCTTGACACCATTCCACCCAAAAAGTTGCTGACAAAGGTATAAATGCTGAACCCAATCATTTCAGCGAAGATATGCTGGTCAAATGACAAACCCAGACTCACACCTTTGGGCAGAACCTTTTTACCTAACACATAGCCACTAACCAATGCCACCACCTGTATGAAAACATATCCCCACAGGATAACCGGTAAGGAATATCCCATGAACAACAATGCCGTTGCCAACACCACCCCTGCAATATTGGCAGAATTCTGGATAACAGCCGGAACATCAAATCGATGATAAGCCCGAAAAATGTTCATAAAGAACTGATTGATGTAGCTGAGAAGAAATGCCAAGGCTGTAATTGACAACGCTTTGGCAGCTAAGGCGGCCTTCACTGTATCATTATAGATCAATCCACCCAAGGAAGAAGAAAAGACGATCAACAATATAGCGATAAATAAGCCCAACACGACATACATCATCAGGGCAATATCCAGCACTGGCTTGATTTTCGCACGCTCTCCCTTCGCCTCATATTGAGATACATACTTAACGATGGCTTGCCCTACGCCGAGATCGATGAAATTCATGAAACCGATGAGAGAAATACAAATGATGTAAAGGCCATACACATCCTCTCCCATGAACCTGATCATCAGAGGGATGGTGGCCAAAGACGCCACTAGCGGCAAGATATAACCGAGGCCACTGAATGCAATGTTCCTGTAAATATTTTTCATTATTTAAGCAACTCTAGGGGTTTGGCTGTTCAGGCCTCCATCTCGAGGCCTGATGTCAACATTCTAGCTTCTTATCAGAACATTTCCATACATTTCCTGACAGCCGAGCACACACGTTCAACATCCCGCTTTTCCATATCGAAGTAAGATGGGAGATTTATGCCCATTTTGTAAATCCGATACGTGACTGGCGTATCAACATCTGGATAATCGTTCATCGCAGATAACGGGTAAAAGAAAGGGCGACTATCTACGTTAAACTCACGCAAGTTTTGCATAAATCTATCTCGGCTGGACTCATCAGCCCCATCAATTTCCGCGATAATCATCCAATATACATTCTTAGCCCAAGTTGCTGTCCTATTGAGATGAATACCAGGAACATCCGCCAAGAACGCTTCATACCAAGCAAAAATATCCTGTTTTTTCTGAAGAATCTCATCAATACGCTCAAGCTGGGCCAAGCCCAAAGCCGCTTGCAAATTAGTCATTCTGTAATTAAATCCAACCTCGGTATGCCAGTAACGCTTGGTTGGACTCATGGCATGGTCACGCAAATATTTCGCATGCAAGTATAATGATTCATCATCAGTGGTGATCATTCCACCTTCACCGGAAGTAATGACTTTGTTTCCATAAAAACTGAAGCAAGCACAGTCACCCCAAGAACCCACTTTTTTCCCATTTACTTCAGCACCATGAGCTTCCGCAGCATCCTCAACGACTAATAAATTGTGCCGATGGGCAATCTCCATGATAGCAGGCATATTAGCCGGGTGGCCATAAAGATGGACTGGAATGATAGCCTTGGTCTTATCAGTGATAGCTGCTTCGATAGCGGCAGGCGCAATACACAACGTTTCGGCATCAATATCCACCAACACTGGCACCGCTCCGATGTACTTGACCGCATTGGCTGTTGCGACAAAAGTCAAATCAGGAATGATCACCTCATCCCCTGCCCTGACACCTAATGCAACCAACGCGAGATGAAGTGCGGTTGTGCCATTGCTGCAGGTAAGCGCATATTTGCTACCGCAAAATTCAGCAAATTTTTCTTCAAATGCAGTGATATATTCACCCAGCGACGAAACCCACCCCGAGGCAATAGCCGCAGTCACATACTCAATCTCTTTTTTGGTGATAGAAGGTCTGGAGACGGGCAAAAAACCATTGTTCTGTTGTAGTTGGGTCATTTGGTTTGTTTCCTTATATTTGGATGACTTTATTGAGACAACTGTTTATTCAAACGTCTTATTCTGAAGGTATACAACGCGAAACCGGCCAGGAAGACACTGAAGATAATAACCTCTCGCACGCCACTTACCTGCATCGCGATGCCTGCAACCGCAAAAAACGCCGATAAAGTGCAAATTTTCAGAAGGGCTGCACGTTTGTTGTCATCGCAGGAATCCTGCAGGATATGGTGGAGATGCGACCTATCAGCGCTGAATGGTGACTGACCACGGCGGAGCCTGTCCACAATAACCCTCACCATGTCCATTAAAGGGAAAGCAATAAGCCACAAAGCTGTTGATGCTGAAAAGCTAGCCTCCCTATCGGCAGTTGACTGGGTTCCTTGAATCAATAACCAGACCACAGTGAAACCAATCAGCATTGAGCCGGTATCACCCATGAAAATCTTCTTGAAACGAACACCAAAATTAGCCATCAGATACGGTATGAGCGCCACAGAAAGAATTAAGGCAAGATTCATATTGTCCATATCATTATGGAGAAAAAATAAGATCCCCATACTTGCAAACGTGACAAGCGAAGAAACCCCTAACAGCCCATCAATTCCATCTATCATATTAAATGCATTGATTGCACCAATAACAGCTAGAACCGTAACAAAATACCCAGCAATGCCAAGATCAACATTTCCAAGCCCAAAAATATTGCCCAACGAGTGGATATACATACCACTGCCAGCGCACATGAGAGCAGCAACCACACTTTGAATCAGGAGCCGTAAACGCGGCGACAAATCTCGAGCATCATCTGCAACACCCAATACCACCAATAAACTGCTGCAAACAAGATAAGTGAGGGAACTACTATTTGGCGTAATGAATAGTGAAATCCCCATCACCACCCCGATATAAATCGACACCCCCCCAATCAGAGGAATGCGTCCATGATGGAATTTACGATGATCGTTTGGAATATCAACGAGGCCGAACTTCTCTGCAAATGGAGTTAACAGCAAAATCGACAGCGATGATATCAAGGAAACCAATAAAAAAATGCCTGCGATACTCACTAGAACCTCCTGTTCACAACAGCATATACGCCATTTTCACATCCACTGTACAAAACAGCTGATAAAACGCTACCGCCCTCCAAGGCTACCTCCTGGCGAATCAATATCGGACGGAAAATCTTCCTATTTCTCATAAACCATACACCCGAAGATTTGCGCCATGGCAGCCCATTCACACTCACCAACCCCCCTTACAAGTTCATTACAGTTAAGAGTATTTGTCGGCAAGTTTTCATATTTAAGACTATAATCAATAAGATGACAACATAGATAGCCACAAATAGAAGCCATCACAACCTCACCATTCATGATCAGTTCTCAAATGTGCGCCAAGGTGCGACTCCATGATAGAAAAAACTTATGACACTTCTGCCCCTTCATAAATTGCATCAATTAATCGATGCATAAGCATAGTATAATGTTTTATAGAAATATAGCAATGCTCTTTATTACCGGGTTCGGCACCATCATTAGAAAATAATATTAATCCCTGTTTATCAGCACTCATTACCGTGTTAACTGTTTGGATTTTTGATGGCAATATTCTATGAAAACATAAGAAAATCATATAAATATAAGAAACCTTAATGCCTTGTGACAAACTATAGTTCGTTTTTCCACAATTTCCGTTTATTTTTTCCTTTTTCGATTCATTATTTTGATCATAAGGGAGAGAATAATCTTCTTATCCGCTTATTTAGGCATTATGACTATTAATTGATCAGGAACATATGGCTTACCCTAGCTATTCTTAAAATTTATCGATGTGGCCTCACAATGAAACAGATGGTCAATGGGTCATAAGTAAATACATTCCAATAATTTAGTTTATGCGCCAACCCGCTTCCAACGGTGGCACATACAAGTTCAATGCCGCTAAAATGTTGTCGATAAATGGATACACAAGCACCCTTGATCATGGATAAACAAGATTCCCGCGTCATTTCTCCACAGTCCCTACGTGAAGAAGATCGGATTGATGAAAATATTCGCCCACGAAGGTTACAAGACTATATAGGCCAGCCTGTTGTGCGGGAACAGATGGAAATCTTCATCCATGCAGCCCGTCATCGCGGCGACGCATTAGACCATGTCCTCATTTTTGGGCCACCTGGGCTAGGGAAAACAACCCTTTCCCACATTATAGCCCACGAAATGGGAGCCAATCTGCGCCAGACCTCGGGGCCGGTGTTGGAAAAAGCTGGTGATCTTGCCGCCTTGCTAACCAACTTGGAGCCACACGACGTACTTTTTATTGATGAGATCCATCGACTCAGCCCAATGGTGGAAGAAATCCTGTACCCGGCGATGGAAGATTTCCAACTGGACATCATGATTGGTGAAGGGCCTGCGGCCCGTTCCATCAAACTTGACCTTCCACCCTTCACACTCGTCGGTGCCACGACCCGTGCCGGTTTGCTTACCTCGCCACTACGCGACCGTTTCGGCATCATCCAACGGTTGGAGTTCTACAACGAACAAGATCTTGCCTACATTGTCATGCGTGCGTCCGGCATTATCGGTGCCAAGATCGACCCTGATGGCGCACATGAAATCGCCCGCCGTTCACGCGGCACCCCCAGAATCGCCAACCGCCTGCTGCGCCGGGTGCGTGATTACGCCCAAGTCAAAAGTGACGGCGTCATCAGTTCCGAAATTGCGGACAAGGCCCTCAATATGCTGAATGTCGACCACCAGGGGTTCGACCACATGGACAGGCGGCTGCTGCTGGCGATCATGGACAAGTTTGACGGTGGCCCAGTCGGCGTCGATAGCCTAGCGGCCGCAATCGGCGAAGAGCGTGGCACCATCGAAGATGTGCTGGAACCGTTCCTGATCCAGCAAGGCTATCTGATGCGCACCCCCCGCGGACGGGTCGCCACCCGCAGGGCTTGGCAGCATTTCGGGCTGAACATGCCAAGCACTATTGAATCCATCACTGGCGACGATGACAAGGAAGGCAAAAACCTTGAGCTGTTCGAATGAGTTCACCCTGACAGTCCGTGTCTACTATGAGGACACGGATGCGGGCGGCGTAGTCTACCACGCCAATTATCTGCGTTTTATGGAGCGCGCCCGGACTGAATGGCTGCGCCAGCTGGGTTTCGAGCAAGACCAATTGGCCAAAGAGATGAATATTGTATTTGTCGTTGCGGGCTTGGAAATCACCTACCGTAAGCCTGCCCGCTTCAATGACGCCTTGCTGGTCAGCGCCGCCATCGAAAAAACTGGGCGCACCCAGATCATTTTCAGCCAAAAAATTTGGCGGATAAGCTCAGATAATTCGCCCGAACTATTGACAACCGCCAGCGTCAAAGTAGTCTGTGTCGACTTGGGCACATTCCGTTCAACAACTATTCCGGCACTAATAAGGGAACTCCTTCCGTGACAACTGACCTTTCCATTTTCAAGCTGATCATGGATGCAAGCCTGGTCGTCAAGATCGTCATGGCTTTGCTGGTGATGGCCTCCTTGCTATCGTGGACGCTGATTATGGTCAAATCCAGCGCCATCAGCTCCACCCAACGCAGCGTGGAAAAGTTCGAGGAACGTTTCTGGAGCGGCGTTTCCCTGAACTCCTTATATGAGGAGTTGTCCCAGAAAATGAACCGGCGCGGACTGGAGCGCATTTTTTTCGACGGCTTCCACGAATACAAGCGCGTGCTCAACGTCGACCCGACATCACGCTTGTCGGTGACCGACTCGGTGCAACGCGCCATGCGGGTGGCAGCCGCCAAGGAAGTGGACGACCTCGAGCAAAACTTGGCTTTTCTGGCCACAGTAGGCTCCACCAGCCCGTATGTCGGCCTGTTTGGGACGGTATGGGGAATCATGAACTCATTCATTTCACTAGGGCAAATGCAGCAGGCCACCCTCGGGGTGGTCGCCCCCGGCATTGCGGAAGCGCTGATCGCCACCGCCATCGGCTTGTTCGCCGCCATCCCGGCGGTCATTGGCTACAACCGCTTCAGCGACAAAATTGACCGTCTGATCGTCAATTACGACAACTTCCGGGAAGAGTTCACCGCATTGCTGGAACGCCACGCCTCGGCGCAAAGGAAAAGCGCGTGAGCACCCCTTGCCGCCGCAAACGCCGCGCCATGGCGCAGATGAATGTGGTTCCCTACATCGACGTCATGCTGGTGTTGCTGGTGATTTTCATGGTGACCGCGCCAATGATGCAGACCGGCGTCAAGGTTGACGCACCGGATGCGCAGGCGGAAGCGCTAGACGCCGACAACCAACAGGAACCCTTGACCATTTCAGTTGATGCCAACGGGCATTTTTTCCTGGATGACGGCTCCGAAGTCCCAGCGGACGGCGTTACCCGCTATGTCAGCTCCCAACTGGACGACAAGGCTGAACGTCCTGTCTATGTACGGGCGGACAGCACGGTGGAATACCGTTACTTAATGAATGCAATGGTCGCGGTGCAACAGGCAGGCGCAAAAAAAATCGGCTTGATGGCAGACCCCACGCCTCCCGACCAACGCTGACCACCTGCAACCGCAATGATCTGAGAAGGGCTAACACAAAAGATCATGTTTAAAGAAATACGCAACAAACCACAGGCGCTACTTTGGGCCATTCTACTGCACGTAGTCATCGTGCTGGTGCTATTACTCAGCTTCAAATTGACCGACCGTCCGTCCACAACCTCAGACAATGTCCCTGTACAGGTCGTCACCCCAGATGGTGAAACAACCGAGAAACCAACCGAAGACGAAGCTGCCCGCACCGGCCTGACCGCCAAGGAACAGGACGCCTCACCGCAGCAGCCTGACAAACAGGAAGCAAGCGCCGAGCAGGCACGCCAGCAACAAGAGGCCGAACGGAAAGCTGAAGCCGAACGCCAGCAACAGGAAGCGGAACAGAAAGCGCAAGCCGAAGCCGAACGCCAGCAACAAGAAGCACAACGCAAAGCCCTGGCAGAACAAAAAGCACAGGCGGAAGCCAAAGCCGAACGCCAACAGCAGGAAACACAACGCAAAGCCTTGGCGGAACAAAAAGCGGCGGCAGACAAAGCCAAAGAAGCCGCCCGCCAGGAGGCCGCCGAGGAAGAACGCGCCAAAGCCGAAGCCCACCGCCGCGCCGAGGCCAAGGCGGAAACCCGCCGTCAAGCGTTAGCGGAAGAGAAGCGCCAGCAACAGGAAGCTGAACGCCAAAAAACCCAAGCCGCCAAGGCCAAGGCGGAAGCAGAAGCCGAAGCGCTGGCGGACAGGAAAGCCCGGGAAAAAGCCGCCGCCAAAGCCAAAGCTGCGGAAGAAGCAAAAGCCGCCGCCAAGGCCAAAGCCGCGGAAGAAGCAAAAGCCGCGGCCAAAGCCAAGGCTGCGGAAGAAGCAAAAGCCGCGGCCAAAGCCAAGGCTGCGGAAGAAGCAAAAGCCAAAGCGGCCGCAGACGCAGAAGCCAAAGCCAAATCTGAAGCACTGGCGCGCAAAAAAGCCGCTGAAGAAGAAGCCCAACTGGCCGCCGAACGCGAACGCTGGAAAGCGGCCGAAGCCAAACGCAAGGCTGCCGAAGACGAAGCCCGCCGGGCTGCCGCTGCGGCAGCAGCCGGCCCCAGCGCCAGTGAGTTGGGTTCCGCCCGTTCCGCCTGGGCCAGCGCCATCCGCCGCAAAGTCAAAGGCAACTGGAACCAACCATCCGAGCATTTCGGCATGTCCGGCACTGCCCGCATCAGTGTGCGCTCACCCGGAACCATCAACCGCTTTTCATTGTCCTGTAAAGGCAGCCCTGCGTTCTGTGAATCACTCAAAGCCGCCGTCCACAGCTCTGATCCGTTGCCCAAGCCGGAATATAGCGAGCTTTACGGCGATACCCTTGTCATTACGTTTGAGTAACAGTCATGAAAAAGAAACTGCTGACAACCCTCCTGCTTTCCGCCAGCGTCTTGCTTCCAGCCCTGACAGCGGCGGAGGAATTGCATATCCGCATCGACAGCGATGCTTCGGCGGATGGCACCCGCATCCTGGTGACGCCTTTCAGCCCCTTATCAAAAGTGATCGAAGCTGACCTGCAACGCAGTGGCCGCTTCGCCCTGGTTGACCCGACCCGCGCTGGCGGCAGTTCCTCACCCGAAGCCCTACGGGCGGCGGGCGCGGAATACGCCGTGGTGGGCAGCCAATCCGGCGGGCTGGATTTCCAGCTGATCAATGTCAACAGCGGCCAGGCAGTCGGCTCATTCCGCATACCGTCCCACCCCAACCAACGGCGCATGGCACACAAAGCCGCCGATCTGGTCTTTGAAAAACTGACTGGGGTGAAAGGCGCATTCGACACCCGCATTGCCTACGTTTCCGCCAGTGGCCCGGCCCGCAACCAGACCTACCAACTGATCGTGTCGGATTCTGACGGCTTCAACCCGCGCACCATCGTGTCTTCACGCAAGCCGGTCATGTCGCCAAGCTGGTCGCCGGATGCCCGGCAACTGGCTTATGTGTCCTACGAAAGCGGGCGTCCGGTCGTGTACGTGCAAGATTTGGCATCCGGCGGCAAACGCGCCATTTCCGACCCGAACCGCTCCAGCATTTCACCCTCATGGTCACCGGACGGAAACTCAATCGCCTACAGCGTGGCGGATCGGGGCAACTACAATATCGTGGTCGCCAATGCCAGTGGCGGCGGCGCGCGCCAGATCACCAATACCCGTGGCATCAATGTGGAGCCACAATGGGCCAGCAGCAATACGCTGGTGTTCACCTCTGACCGTAGCGGGCAACCCCAGCTTTACCAGACCGCCGCCACTGGCGGTGGGGAAAACCGCATCTCCTTCTCGGGCGGCTATAACGCGGGCGCCAGCATCGCTGGCAACACCGTGGCAATGGTGCAGGAGAGCGGCAACACCTCCAAAATCACCCTGATGAACGCCGCCACCAAGGAAACACGCACCATTTCACGCGGCAGCCAGGATGATTCACCCGCCATTTCCCCGAATGGCGTGATGGTGCTGTACGCCACTGACGCAGGTGGGCGCGGCTCATTGGCGGTGGCCAGCGATAACGGCAAGGCCCACCAGATCCTGTATTCACAGGCGGGCGATGTACGCGACCCTGCCTGGTCCCCCTATCTTGATTGATGACGAATAGCGAGATGAGTGTCATGAACATGAAATTATTGGCTTCTTCCGTACTGGCTGTTGCGCTGGCCGTATCCGGTTGCGCACCCCAAACAACCGCGCCGGGAACAGGCGGCGGCGCAACCGGAGGTTACGGCGCAGGCACTGGCGGCGCTGGCAATAACAACCCCTACGGTTATGGTTACGGTTCTGGGGCTGGCGGCTCTGGCTCCAATTACGGGGCTGGCAGTGGCGTTTACACACCGGCGGAGTTGAGCAACCCAAACAGCATCCTGGCGCAGCGGATCATTTATTTCGACTTCGACAGCTCCAACATCCGCCCGGAATACATGAATATCCTGAACGCCCACGCTTCCTTGTTGAGCGCCTACCCCAACTTGCGGGTGCGCCTGGAAGGCCATGCCGACGAGCGCGGCTCGCGTGAATACAACGTCGCCTTGTCTGAACGGCGCGGTTATTCCGTACTGGATTATTTGCAAGTCAAGGGCGTGCGCGCCAATCAAATGGACGTCATTGGTTATGGGGAAGAAGTTCCTGCCGACTTTGGGCATAATGAAGCAGCGTGGGGCAAGAACCGCCGCGTTGAAATCAAATATGCCGGAGAATAGGACAATGCAGAACACACTGAAGCGTAACGCACTCAGCATCCTGACCGCCGCCGCCTTGGCGGCGCCAGCTTGGGCGGAACCGCTGCCGGACGAAGCAGCCGTCCAGTTGTTGCAACGGGTCAATGAGCTGGAGCAGGAACTGAAAAACCTGCGGGGCGACAACGAAAATTTGCAGAATGAGCTGGAAACCCTTAAAAGCAAGCAGCAGGAAAGCTTTCAGCAAGTGGATGAACGCATCGACAATTTGAAAGAACCTGCCGACGACAACGCCAAAACGCCTCTCCCCACCGCCGAAACCAGCAAACCCGCCCCGGAAAAAAGTGACCCAAACGGTTTTTACAGCTACGGGACAGGCAAGTTGGACGATAAAAATCTGGGGACTGACAAACCCGCCGCCGACGCTGACAAACCCGCTGCCGACGCTGACAAGCCCGCCGACAAGCCTGACCAGGATAAAGATACGTCGACCAAATCGACAGATACAACCAGCAGCAATAAAAATGACCCTGCCTCCCCACCAGTGGAAGACGAACGCTCTGTCTATGACCAGGCGTTCCAAACCCTGTTGCAAGACCCCAAAGAAGCTGTCCCGGAATTCCGCTCCTTCCTCAAGGAATATCCCAACAGTTCACTGGCCTCCAGCGCCCAGTATTGGATAGGCGAAGCCCTCTATGCCGAAAAGGATTTCAAGGGTGCCGTCGAAGAGTTCCTGGTGGTGCTGAAAGAACATAAAAGCAGCGACAAGGCGCCGGATGCCGCGCTCAAGCTCGGCTACAGTTTTTACGAACTGAAAGAATGGGAAAAGGCCCGCCAAACCTTGGAGGATGTCATCACGTTCTTCCCAAACAATACCGACACCACCAAACTGGCCAAGGAACGCCTCGACAAAATGAAAACTGAGGGGCATTAACCCCTCCCTTTTCGTTTTTTAACCACTGTTACCAGCTTCCCCGGCAAAATTCAGGTTCTTTGCATATAGTTATCTGGCAAGGATGATGACAAATAGCAGCGGAGAAGCGCATGTTTGGAAAAAAAAGCCCAAAACCCTCCCCTTTGCCCGATATTTTGCAGGCGGTGCAACCAAACCAGCTGAAAACAGCAGCGGCGCGCCGCTTCATGGAGTTCTGCCGCCAGGATTATCCGGCGCATGCCAACGCCGATGGTTTCGACCCCAATGTGTACATTGACGCTGTCAAGCTGGTGCTCACCCGTTTGGAAGCCACCCGGCATATGGAGTAAGCGGGCATGATTATCCTCTCCATTCACGCAGAAAATTTCCGCAAATATACCCAATTGCGTTTGGACAACTTGCCGGAACGCGGCCTGTTGGCGGTGGTGGGCGGCAACGAATCGGGCAAAAGCAGCATTGGCGATGCGATCCAGTTTGGCCTGTTTGGGCGCACCACCCAAATTCCACCTGAAGAAGCCGCCAAATTGATTCATTGGGGAACGGATAAGGCCAGTGTCTCCTTACGGCTTCAGCATCGGGGGCATGAATACCGGCTGGCACGCTCCATCAACAGCGCAGGTGAAACCGCCGCCACCCTGTTTTCCACGGAAGAGGAAACCACGTTGGCGGATACGCCCGAAGGGGTGGAGCGTCAGCTTAAGGCCCTGCTGGGTTATCACTACGACGCATTCGCCAAAGCGTTTTACTGGAGCCAACAAAACAGCAGCTCACGGGAAGGCGACAGCGACGCTTTACGGGCGCTGGCTGGCCTCAAGGAACATGCCCGCCTCAGCAGCCAGTTGGAGCACGAACAACAAGATCGCCTGGCCACCCTGGAAGAACTGGACGCCAAACGCCAGCACACTGCCGGAGCCATTGAAGCCCTGCACATTGACGAAGGCCAGCTTCCCCACCTGAACAGCATCGTCACCGACCTGGATGAACATCAGCAACGTCTGTTGTTGTTAGAGGAAAAATTAGACAAAGAAACCGTTGTCTACCCCAACAACCTGCGACGCTTCCAGCAGGCCAGCCAACGTAGCCGCAAAATCTCACGCTGGACAAAAATAGTTCTGCTGATTTTTTTAATTACCCTGTTGGTTGGCTTGTTTCTGCTGTTCACACCAGAATGGGGCACGCACTTCCTGACGGCAATGACTGAAGGGATCCGTGACCTAACAGGCAGGACCAGCATCCGGCTGGCCTCCATCGCCGCCCTGATCGGAGCCTGCCTGCTGGTCTACGGCTGGTATGTCGACGTCCGCCATTTACGCCCGTTGCAACGGCAGGCCAGAAACCTCGCCAGTGTTATGGATGAAAGCTATCAGGTCTGCACCCAACCGGTTTCCCGCCTGCTGCAAACTGACAGCACTGATTACCTGTTGGCGAAGCATCTGGAACTGCCGGAATCCAGCAACAGCCACGCCGACATGGCCGCAGTCCCAGACTGGAAACAGGCTGCGCTCCACTATCAGGCCAAAGCGCTGTATGTGCACAGCGCCGCTGATACCTTGCATACCGGCCTGACCAACCGTAACCAGGAGTTGCAAAACTATCAGGCGATGGCCAAGGCCGATATCCAGACTGAACAAACGCATCTGCAACAGCGCGCCCAACTGCAGCAATTGTTGCAGCAACAGGAACATGATCTGGAGCACGAACGCCGCGAACAGGTCGTGGCCAGCACCGCCATCGACCTGTTGCAGCGGGACGCTAGCCGCTCCATCGGGCGCTTCAATCAGATGGTGCAAGCCCGTTGCCCTGAATTCCTGCAACGTTTTACCCAATCACATTACAAATCGCTGGAAATCCTGCCGGATTTTAGCCTCAAGGTGCTATCGGAAGAAAAAGGCGATTTCCTTGATTTCAACGAAATCTCCACCGGCACCCAACGGCAGGTGGCGCTGGCCATGCGGATCACGCTGGCCAACGCGCTGACTGACGCCACCAAGGCGGACGCTCAGATGATATTTTTGGATGAGCCTTTCGCCTTTTTTGATCCGGAACGCGCCAGCAACACCCTGCAAAGCCTGCAAGAAACCAGTAAAGGGGCAGTCAGCCAAATTTGGCTGACTGCCCAGACAAAACCTGAAGGGATATCATTGGCGCAGGTTATCCCTTGCCCACAGGGAAACCCAGTGCTTAAGCTCTAACAGCCGCCTTTATTACCGTGCTTTCAGCATCAGAAGATTGATGTTTAGCTGGAATGACAGGACGAAGAAACTAGAGAAAAAGTCCGAAAAAAGGCTTGAAACCAAAAGCTGCTTCCGTATAATAGCGCGTCTTCGGGACATTAGCTCAGTCGGTAGAGCATCTGACTTTTAATCAGGTGGTCGTGCGTTCGAGTCGCACATGTCCCACCAT